>JACMMD010000525.1 GCA_014379235.1 Anaerolineae bacterium | reverse complement strand
CTGGTCAGTTCTTGCAGGCGTTCGACGAGAAGTTGCAGGCGTTCGGTAGCTAAAGTAATGAGTAATGGGGCATGACTGAACAAGCGAAATACGCTCTGACGCTAGACGACGTGCGCGCCCACCGCAATGAGATTCTGGTGCTGGCGGAACAGCACGGCGTGTCCAACGTGCGCGTTTTCGGCAGTGTGGCGCGCGGCGAGGCTACACCTGACAGCGATGTTGACCTACTGGTAGAACAGGATTGGTCGCGCTTATCTGAATGGGGCGGGATGGGATTCATCGTTGCGCTGGAAGACCTACTAGGTCGGAAGGTTGACGTGGCGACGATAGAGGAATTGAAACCGCGCATCCGGCAGCAGGCACTGCGCGAGGCGGTGTCGTTGTGAGTAAGCGGGATGATCGCACCTTTGTAGAAGATATGCTGGCGCGCATCGCGCTGGTGGATGAATTTACGAAGGATGGGCGTGAAGCCTTCATGCAGACGCGCATGATGCAGGAAGCGGTTATTCGCGGTCTCGAAATCATCGGCGAAGCCAGTCGAAATATCAGCGACGATGTGCGGGCGGCGCACCCGGAGATTGCTTGGCGGCAAATTGCTGCTTTTCGTAATTTCGTGATCCACGCCTATTGGGACATCAAAATGGAGCGTGTGTGGGAAGTCATACAGAACGAACTGCCGACGCTGAAACCACAGCTTGAGGCACTGTTGGCAAGCTTACCGCCAGAAGCTTTGGACAACTAACGACTATTTTAGAGGAGCAAGGATTCATGACCCAAGCCTTACCCGCAGAGCAAAGACGCCACATGCTGACGCGCATGTTGGAGATTCGCTACTGCGAGGAACGTATTCAAGAACTCTTTTTAGAGAACGTCATTCGAGGCACGACGCATCTATGCATCGGTCAAGAAGGCGTGTCTGTGGCGATGGCGGCCAGCATCGATGCCCCACGCGGCGATACCGTCACCTGCACCTATCGCGGGCACGGTCACGCGCTGGCATTGGGCATCACGCTCGAAAGCATGTTAGCCGAAATGATGGGCAAAGAGGCAGGCTGCTGCAAGGGCAAGGGCGGCTCGATGCACCTGACCGACATTAATCTCGGCTTGATCGGCACATTCGCCGTCATCGGTGCGGGACTGCCGATCACCAACGGCGCGGCGCTCACGGCTCAAATCAAGGGCACGGGCGCGGTCAGCGTGTCGATCTTTGGCGACGGCACGGCCAATATCGGCGCGTTCCACGAGGCGTTGAACCTCGCAGCGGTGTGGAAATTGCCAGCCGTTTTCCTATGCGAGAACAACCTGTACGGCGAATACAGCGCCTATGCCGATACTGCGCCTGTGCCCAACGTGGCAGATCGCGCGCTGGCGTATGGCATGGCGTCGGAGATCGTTGACGGGCAAGACCCCGAACTGGTTTACGCCGCGATACAAAGGGCGATGGAGCGCGCACGTTCCGGCGAGGGCCCGACACTGGTCGAGGCCAAAACCTATCGCTACAAAGGTCACTCGCGCACGGATACCGGGCCGTATCGTCCGGCGGGCGAACTTGAGCGCTGGATGCAGCGCGACCCGATCAACATTCTGGGTGAGCGCATGATCGCTGATGGTCAGCTCACGCAGGCGCAGTTCGATCAGATGCACAAGGACGCGCAGCAGGCCGTCCAAACCGCGACGGAATGGGCGATGGCGCAGCCCTACCCGCCCTACGAAGCCATCCTAGAAGATATTTGGGTCTAACGAAGGTATGAGGTTCGGGGCACGAGGTACGAGTAAAAACTCGAACCTTGAACCTCGTACCTCGAACCTATTATCAAGAACGCTGGATTTAGGAAAACTCTATGCCAACCACCATCACATACCGCGAGGCTGTCGTCCGAGCATTGGACGAGGAGATGGCCCGCGATGAGAATGTCATCTTTTTTGGTGAGGATGTCGCTAAAGCGGGCGGCGTCTTCAAAGTTACACCGGGATTGTGGGAGAAATACGGGCCGATCCGTGTGCGTGATACCCCGATCTCCGAAATCGCCATCATCGGCGCGGGCATCGGCGCGGCAGTAACGGGTCTGCGGCCAGTTGTCGAGCTGATGTTCGCGGATTTCGCGGCAGTGACTCTCGACCAGATCATTAATCAGGCGGCCAAGTTCCGCTATATGTCCGGCGGGCAGTTGAAAGTGCCGCTGACCATTCGCGCCGCTCAGGGCGCAGGCGCGGGCTTCGGGTCGCAGCATTCGCAGTGCGTCGAAGTCTGGTTCATGCACGCGCCGGGCCTCAAAGTGGCCGTGCCATCCAATCCGGCGGACGTGCTTGGGCTGCTCAAGAGCGCCATCCGTGATGACAATCCGGTGGTGTTCCTCGAACATAAGCTGCAATATGCCGAAAATGGCGAAATCCCTGACGGCGAACATATCGTGCCGTTCGGTGTGGCAAAGATCGTGCGCGAAGGCACAGATGTCACTATCGTGGCTATTCAGCGCATGGTGGCGGCAGCGGTGAAAGCTGCCGACGAACTAGCTAGAGAGGGTATTTCGTGCGAAGTCATCGACCCGCGCACCCTCGTGCCGCTCGACCTCGATACCATTATCAACTCGGTCAAGAAAACCGGGCGACTCGTCACCGTCGAAGAAGCGCTTCATGCCGGCGGTTGGGGTTCGGAAGTGGCGACACAGGTTACGGATCAGGCCATCTGGTATCTCGAAGGGCCAGTGGTGCGCGTGACTATGGGCGCGTCGATCATCCCGTTTAGCCAGCCGCTTGAGGATTATCTGATCCCCGGCAAAGATGATGTGATTGCCGCTGTGCGTCGGACGCTGGAGCCGTAGTTTTTAGCGGTCAGCTTGTCAGCAAATACAAATACACGCTGTAGGGGCGAGACATGTCTCGCCCTTTTTGCATTAAGTTTAGGTGTTTTAACCCCTCCCTAAATCCCTCTCCGCTTGCGGGGAGGGACTTTACAGACTTCCCTGCTTGCAGCCTTCGGTTGAAGGTGGCGCGCCAGTGCCGGAAGAGGTTCCTTACTCAGCACTCAGAACTTGCAATGCTGTACTCTGTACTCTGTACTCTGTTTCCAGAAAACCCTCGATTTCAGCCACCGCCTGAAGATAGCCGCCCGCCGCTTTGAGCGTCTCCCCCATTTGACTTGCGTGCTGGCGATAGCTTGAATCCGCCAGCACCTTATTCAGCTCCTCTCGCAGTTCCGCCGCCGTCACCCGCCCATACGGATACTGCTCACCCAAAACGACGCTCGCGCCTGTTGCTGCGACACGCTTGGCGTTGAGAAGCTGTTCCAACTGATGCGGGACGACGACTTCCGGCACGCCGTAATACAAACCCTCGTGAACACTGTTCATGCCGCCGTGTGTGATGAATGCATCGACGCGCTGCAAAATCTCCAACTGCGGCACATAGGGCCGCACGATAAAGTTAGCCGGAATTTCGCCTAACTGTGCGATGTCCGTGTTCTTGCCCACCGATAGGATGAACTGCGCCGGATAATCGGCAAATGCCGCGAACGCCGCCCGATAAAACCCCAGATCAAGATTGTTGATCGTACCGAGCGAGATATAGACAAGCCTTTCGCCGTTCAACTGCTCGAAGGGGAAATCGCTTTTATCACGGGTGCTGGCCTTGATGCTCGGCCCTACGAAACGAAAGCGCCCGCGCCAGCGACCATCGATGAAGATGTTGGCGGGGTGAAATTCTTTTGAGGTGAACACGAGGTTCAGATCGGCGTATTCGGTGATGCCGCCGACGATACTGCCATAGCGCTGCTTCATGCGGCGTTTCCATCGGATCAGTTTCGGAAGATGTGGAATGGCGCTCCACAGGAAGCGCACGAATCCACGCCCCAACACCCCCTGCGAGCCATTCAGCACAAAATGGGTTACCGAGCAGATGTGCGGAATATGATACTTGCGGGCAGCAAGATAACCCCACATGGCCGTCGTATCGTAGAGGATCAGGTCGGGCCGTTCGCGTTCGATTTCGGCAAGCATGAACGGCGTTAGCTGTTCACTGAGGCCGGAGAGCAGCAGCGACGCATCGATGAGTTCGCGTATGGCTTGTGCGACTTCGCGTTCGGTGGGCATTGGTTCGGGGTAAGCGCGAAAATCGACGCCTGTGGGTGCGACCTTTGTGCGGAAAGATTCGGCGTTGTAGTACAGCACATCATGTCCGTGCTGGATGAGTTCTTGCACAACGGGCAGCGTGGGATTCGTGTGTCCATGTGCGGGAAGCCCGATGTAAGCTATTTTCGACATGGTAGTGTCTCCGCGTGATGGTTGATTGAATTACGCTCATTGTATATTTATTTAGTCTAATCTAAAACCAAGATTTGATTAAACTTATTATGCTAAAGACCTTACACAGAGTCTCAGGGAGACAAGAGTTCGTTCGGGCGACACTTGTGTCGCCCATGTTTTCATCTTTGGGTGTGATACGATTTCATAATCACTCTGTGTTAAATCGTTTTCCCTTAGCCAAAGTTCTGGAAAATGCCAAGCATCAGCGTGGCGATAAAGATGATGCCCACTCCCACCCACTGATGCCGTGCCATGCGTTCGTGCAAAAAGATCAGCGCCAGCAGCACCGTTACCGGGCTGAACAGCGAACTCACCACTGCCACGATTCCCGGTGTCGCCCCCTGTACGCCGACGTTGTAGGCAACCTCGCCCAACGTCGTCACGAAGCCGGCTGCGCCGATTTTTAGCCACAATTCTCGCGGTGGCACGGCGATGGATTGCCGCGTCGGCCTTACAAGCAGCGCTAGTAAAATGACCGTCACCATACGCCCGATCAAAATCGGGATGTATGTGCCTAACGGCCCGACGACGAACTGCATCGCCCAAAAATTGATGCCCAACGCGATTGCGGCGACAGCGGCTTCAGGTACGCCCCTCAATCCGACTTGTTGAGCGTCGGGTGAATCGTTATTCTCGCGGACGATGGATACAATCACGATGCCGACCAGCATCAGCACGAGGCTGAAGATGCCGCCAATCGAGATGGCGTCTCCGGCCAGCAGCGCCAATATCAACGCTACGCCCCCGTAGGTCGAGGTAATGGGCGACACCAGCGAAATTTTGCCAATCGACAGCGAACGGTACAACAGCAGTGTGCCCAATGTATTCACTGCGCCAAGTGCCACCGCCAGCCCTACTGCCGCTATCGTGGCTGTGGACGGTATGCCATCCAACGCGACGACGATACCGAGCAGGACACCGCTCACCAGATGGATATAGAAAAGAGCATGATAGGCGCTCAGTTTGACGCTGACGCCACGCGCTATAAAGTCGGCTGAACCGAAGCACAGCGCCGAGAGAAACCCCCAGACAACACCCAAAGCAATCCCTTTCCCATGTTCGAGTTTTAGCGCGCTTGGCTGAGGACGTACTGGACAGCTTCCGCAAAGATGGCGCGGTTTTGCTCAAAGTCGCCCGTAATCAACACCCAATCTTTCCAAACGCGGCCCGGCAGCGGCTCGAAGGCCGCTATTCCCCGCTTACCGACCAGCTCTTTAGTCCGCGCTGCGCCGACTTTGACGACGATACCGCCATCGAACGCCGCGACGGCCAGCTTACCATTGGTTTTGTAGGCGGGCGACCCGAACATTTTACCGGCTTTCGCATCAGGAATATCATCCATAATCGCATCCATGATTTTGACGTGTTCGGGTTCGATTTTAATTCTCAACTTAACGGTCTCCTTGAACGGTCAACATTCAACGATGAAGTTCAGAAGCGAAAATTTGTTCTGTATCAGCATACGGAGAAAGTGCGCGGCTGTCAATAAAAGCCTCACACACGCACAGATAAAAGGGGGCGGCTTTTTCTTTTGCACAAATTACCAAATATCTCCTGATCCCCCACCCCATTAGAGGCAGTTTACAGCCAATTTTATAGAGCTTTAACCCGTTCTTCTTGTTAGAGGTAGCTATATTCTTAACCTTGATGCTCTATTATGCTGGTGATAAGGTAGAGGCTGCGGTGTGTGACAACCTTGTACCCGCCGCAAAGTGTTGGCATATTTTGGAGCATTGCATGGAAGCAGTCAAACGTAT
>JACMMD010000524.1 GCA_014379235.1 Anaerolineae bacterium | reverse complement strand
CTAACGCCAGCGCAGACGGCACTCGCAGCGCAGGCAGATATTTACCTTGTGCTGCGTAGATGGCGCTCAGAATATCGTGCAAGGTTGGGCTTTCATGCCCGACGAGATTAAAGGTTTGGCCACACGCTGCCGGGTGATTGGCTGCTAATAACGCTGCCTGCACCACGTCGTCCACATGTGTAAGGCTGTGAACGTTGCGAAGACTGCCTATCGGCACAAAACGATTTCGCGCCACCGCGTTCACCAATTGCGCCCATGAGCCTTTCAAGCGTGGCCCATAGACAGGTGAAAGTCTGAGAACGACCATTTCAATATTTGGAATAGATTGGATACTGTGTTCCCCGTCCAGTTTGCTGCGAGCATATAGAGTAGTCGGCGTGGTCGGGTGCGTTTCGGTGATCGGCTGGCGCTGGCGTGTGCCATAGACCTTCACCGTGCTGAAGTAGATCATTCGCCTGACCCCTGCCCGCGCCGCTCGTTCTGCAACCAACCGCGTCCCTTCAACATTAACGCGGGTGTACTCGGCGGCCAATTCTGCCGCTGGATTGATAACATGCAGTAAGGCAGCTAAATGGAACACGAAATCGACGCCTTCAAGTGCGCGATCAAGAGCATCAGCGTCGGTGATCGAACCGGAGATAAATTCGATAGCAGGGTTTAGATGTTTAGAACAGGGTAAATTTCGGCTGAGGGTGCGGACGGCGTATCCTTCTGCAAGCAAATGCTCAACCAGTGCCGGGCCAAGCGCACCCGTCGCGCCAGTGACGAGAGCGGTAGGTCGTGGTATTCCTTGAGTGCGAATATTTGCCATAGTCTTACAGATATTGCTGTTTGAAGTAATTCTAAGTTATTCACTTAAGAATTAACATAATTAATGCTACACGAGAATTGGTGCTGCTACAACCTGACTTCCAGTTCACACAGCATTAGTAACGAGGGCTAATTGCGTTTATTTTCCCGCTCCTGTTAACTGGTTGTTGTGATATGCGTGATAAGGTTATTAAACTGCTCACTGACCGCCCGCCGCGAGAAGTGCTTCTCGACATAGTGGCGGCCATTAATTCCACATGCTTTGAAGAACTCCTGCTCCGCAAAAACACGGCGAATGCCTGCTTCCATTGTGTCAGCATCATCCGGCGGGACAGCAATCCCGCAGTTCGCCTGCTCAACGATCCACACCAGTTCGGAGTCCACATCGACAGACACCAACGCGGGGCGTCCACTGGCCATGATGGTGTAGATTTTGGATGGAATGGTCGTTTGCGCCGTACCCGCCATGAGTGGAACAAGGCTAATGTCGGCAGCAGCATAGATGAAAGGCACTTCTGAGCGCGGTTGGTAAGGGAGCAAGGTTATGTTTTTAAGCGAAAGGTTGGCAATTTGCTCTTGAACATATTGGCGACGTGCCCCATCACCGACGATCAAAAAGTGGATATCCGGTTCGTCTTGAAGCCGTCCGGCCACTTCCATGATCGTATCGAAGCTCTGTGTCATGCCGATATTCCCCGCGTACTGAACGACAAACTTATCGAATAGATTGTACTGTCGGGTCAGCGGATTATCTTTTGGCATCGGGCGGATAAAGTCGGTATCCACAAAATCAGGGATGTTAAGCACTTTTTCCGATGCGAAGCCCAGTTTCACAACGTGCTGGCGGAACATCTCGCAGATCACCACGACGACCTTCGAGCGTGCATACACGAATCGCTCGAGCCAAGCCATCAACCGATAAACCATGCTGTCAGCACTCGCAAGCCCCATTTGAACGGCCAGCGCGGGATAAAGCTCACGCACATTGTAAATAAACTTGCCACCCTTCAAGATGGCCAGCAGCCAGCCAATCATGCCGATAGACAGTGGCGGTGACGGGGCGATGACCACATCTTGCCGGCCAATCATCAACGTACCGAGGATAAGGCTCAAGATGTGAAAGATCAGATAATCGCGCAGTCTACCGCTGACACCCTGCCCTTTACGCGGCATCCATGTGTGGATCACGCGCATCCCGTAATGATCGCTGATGCTGTATAGTCCGCCTAAGAATGGACGAAGCGGCTGTTTGGCCTCAGCCTCTAAATCGCGGTTGTAGTGCGGACGAGTCGTTAGCACCGTGATTCGATGTCCCTGCGCTTGTAAATCTTGCATGAGTTCAGACAGCAAGGTCGAGGTCGAAACGCCGTCAGGCGCAAAGACCAGTGTGTGCAGCAGGATGCGGGACATTAAACGCTATCCATTGGGAAGTTCAGCATTTAGCCAACAATCGTCAAGCACGATCCTGCAAGAATTGTAGCAAGTTCGTCAGGGTTTTCGCGGCAAAAGAGCCAATTATACTGTCCATCCCGATACGTAAATGACCCATTCGCACTATGTTCCAATGTAAAATCGTTGATATAAAAAGCATTAAATCCAAACATATCATTGATTCTATTGACTAACTTTTTATCATGAGCTTGTTTAAGAAGCTCGATTATTAAAAACCTGATTTTATTTTCTGCGCCTTCAACACCACGCAGGAATTCTTCCTCTCCATTCTCAACGTCGACTTTAACTAAACAGTTTGACAAATTGTGAGCCGTTACAATGGTAGAGAATTTGTTTAGTTCAACATCAATGGCCTGTAACTCGTGTTCATTCACCTTATCGGCATATAGGGTACCCTGAGAGGTATCCGTAAAGTTTCTATAGAATATAACTTTCCCATCTGTATCACCAACTGCTACTTGAAAGCCAAGCGTATTGGGTAATTGGTTCGATGCCACATTGTCTAGAATGAGTCTAAACAGATCGGGGTCTGGCTCAAAGAAAAGAATAGGCTTTTGAGACGGCAGTCGCTTCCTTACAAAAAAGGTGAAATATCCGATATGGGCCCCAATATCAACAAAACAATCTGAATATGCTGCTAAATGCTGCGCTAGAAAAAGCGCTCCCCTCTCGCCAATATAATGCTGCGGTTTCCCAAATACTTCCACTGATTTGTATCTTGGAACTAAGCAAGAATAGCGATCATCAATGCCCAAATTACTCGCAATATGGGTTGAACTGGTTTTGTACTCCTCAGAGAGTATCGACAGAAATCTGAGAGTTAGGGCAGACTTTAGACGAACTGGTAATTGCGCCCCTAAATCCAGCATCACCCTTTTTCCGGGAACTGAAGCAAGGGTACGGCGAAAAGCCTTTTTCCAGAAGCCTGTGGTCTGCATTTCTGTAAGTCCTGCATCAATGAACACTGCCGTCGGCGACGATTTTCGTTACCCGTTGAACCAGCGTATCCTTTTCTAGTTCCCGGTATGTTAGTCCTTGTCCGTCGAGAACAGACTTGAATTATCTTGATTGTGAACTGGGGCTGGTATAAGAAAAGCCTCAGGGCAAGCGATGTATTTTGCTTCTTTCTTCCCAGAGTTTAGCATCGATGTAAAAACGAAACCAGAAACCCTGCAAGATATGAAAGATCAGCCCCTGTGGGCCATCCAAAAAGCCAAAACGCAAGATGTAACGGTAGAAGAAGTAAGCGAATGCTCTGGTGAAAAGCGGCAGTCGATTGTAGACGGAGTTCTTATACCACCGCCGCTGCTCGATGGGCGTTCCAGACCGACTCTCGCTGACGCTGACGGTTTGTGGCTGTTCTTGCTGCTGTTCCTGAACTTCCAAACTCGCCCAGCGAATATGGCGCAGCATCCAATTATCCAGACTAGTCGTGATCGTATCAATGATGTCGCCTTGCAACAGCAGGGTCGGGCCGCTCACCGTGAAATGCTGATCGTACAGCCGATCCTCACAGCGCCCTTTCACGCGCCGAAAGACGCGCAGGTGATAGACCGGATAGTGGCCGCCATGTTTGATCCAGCGTCCCATAAACACGGTGCGCCGCGCAATCAATAGGCCGTTTACAGTGTGGGGCTGACTGCTGGCGAAAAACAGCTCTAACGAATGCCGCAGTTCAGGCGTTACGCGCTCATCTGCATCGAGGTGAAGAATCCATTCGTGATGTAAAGGGAGATTGTCCTGTGCCCAATTGCGCTGCGCCGCGTAGTTCTCAAACGGATGTACGACGATGTTATCCGTGAACTCGCGCGCGATCTCTCGTGTCCGATCTGTACTGCCAGAGTCAACGACAAAAATTTCACTGATCCAGCCCGTAACACTTTCAAGCGCAGCCCGCAGCAGTTGTTCATCGTTATAGGACAAGATAATGGCGGACAAGGCGAGGGCATCAGGCATGATTAGCACTTGGCTGATGCATGGAAGTGTAGAGTTGGCGCATTTCGTCGGCAACTGTGGCCATCGTTCGAGGCGGTTCGATACCCTGTCGCAACCGCGTTCTGAGGTCTGCATCGTCAACAAGACGCTGGATTGTATTTTGCCATGCGGATATGGACGATGCTGGTTCCACCAATAATCCGTTGACCTCTTGCTGAACAAGTTCCGCGATCCCGCCAAGGTTCGAGCCAATGACCGGAATGCCCGCCGCAAATGCCTCCAGTACAACCAGCGGGCCAGTCTCAAGTACCTGCGATGGAACCACTAAGGCATCATATTCCCTGAGCAGTGGGATGACTTGGACATTTGCAATCGGTGGTAGGAAGCGAATGTGCGACCTGCTCCCTATAAGCTCCAAGAGCTTCCGTTGATATGCCTCACCACCTGCTTGCAGAGTACCGTAAACATCAAGCGTTATAGCTCGCTGGTTGGACAACGCCTCAAGAATGACATGGATACCTTTACTTGAATCGACGCGTCCCAAGAACGCCAGACGTAACTGGCCTTTGTTCGGACTAACAAACTCACTTGCTGCGCTTTCTGAATACAGGGTACTCAAGAGTCCGTGCCGACATAATGTGACTTTTTCTTTCGAGACGCCGTTCAGGGTAAGCAAGGCCCTTGTCCACTCACATAGCGCGACGATGCGATCTGCTTCCTCAGCCATCGCAAAGAACGTATTCTGGCGCAGCCTGACCAGTTCAGGCATCCGTAAGCCCGTCCATAGGCTGCCACTCTTTCCCCAGCGGCCAAGCTGTTTCCCAACGGATGGCGGCACCAAACTAATCGCAGCGCTCACTGCACGGCTCAAGCCAAGATCATTCAGCTTACAGCGGGTACAGCGGCCCGGCAGTAAGTGTCCATCACAGACTTCGCTGCCCCAGCGAAGCAGTGTGCCTCGTGGACAGCTTACTGTCGGTGTATGATAGGTCAAGACGACAGGAATGCCGCGCCGCTTGGCTTCGCGGGCCACCAGAACAGAGACTCCTCGTGTAAGAGCGTGTAGATGGACAATATCTGGCTTCTCGTCATCGAGAATGTGCGCGAAGTTTGCCGCTGCTTCTGCATCGCCAAGCCCGTAAATGGCGGAAACATCATCGATCTGCGAGGCAATTGCATAACGGCGTACTAGAATATTTTCATATGAATAGAATGCGTTTTGTTCTGCGGGGGCCGCGACAACGACCTCAAGACCGAGTAGGCGGAGCGCATCACATAGAGACTTGACGTAAACTTCTGTTCCTCCGGCGGGATCAGGATAGAAACAGAAGGGGACATGAAGAACTTTCACCTGCACAAACTCACTTTAGAAGTGGTTCATAGAGTACATAGCCGGAGAGTGT
>JACMMD010000523.1 GCA_014379235.1 Anaerolineae bacterium | reverse complement strand
TCACGCACAACGTCCATGCCCACGCCGCGACCACTGATGGCCGTGATCTCTATAGCGGTGCTGATGTCAGGGTGAAAGATCAGCGCCCGCGCATCGTCGTCGCTGAGAGCCGCCGCCGCTTCAGCCTCAATCAATCCAGCGCGAACCGCCGAACGGCGTACCGCGTCGGGGTCGATGCCGCGTCCATCATCGCTGACATACACCGTGATCTCGCTGCCATGCTGTTCCAGCACCAGACGAATACGCCCCGCCGCTGATTTGCCCGCCGCTTGACGTTCTTCGGCGCTTTCCAAACCGTGATCGATAGCGTTGCGGAGTAAGTGCATGATCGGGTCTTTGAGCGCGTCCAGTACGGTTTTATCTAGTTCGACGTTCGCGCCAATCACATCGAACTGAATCTCTTTGCCCATCTCACGGGCGATGTCGCGCACCATGCGCTGGAAGCCGCCGAGAATCGTCTCGAAAGCCACCAGACGCATTCCGCTAATAGTGTCCTGCATCCCTTCCGCGAGGGTGTTCAAGCGCAGATTATCGCTGGCCATGCCCTGCGCCAACTGGGTAAGCTGACGGTTAGCCTCGTGCATGTAGCGCTGATTGGTTTCCAGAAACTTGAACAGCGTCGTGAGTTCGGCAGCAGCTTCGGTATCGTGCGATGTCACCCGCCGCGCAAGGCGCACATATGCTGCCCGAACGCCGCGCCATTCGCGCTGCCAGCGTCGATGCAGCTTGCGCGCCCGCGCCAGATCACGCGCCCGTTCTTCGCCATGCAGCCGCGCCACCAGTAATTCGCTGGCTTCGCCCATCAGCCTATCGAGCTTGTTGACCGTCACACGCACCGATTCCTCAGACAAATGTGATGCGACAGCCGGCGTGGTTGGCTGCGCTTCTTCTATGGCGGCGCTAGGCGCAGTCGTTGGCGCGACTGTCACCGTTTGGCGAGGTGCGGGTAACGGTGCTGGCGCAGGTGTGCGACGCTCAATATCAACGATGGCCTCAAGATTGGTCAACACCGCAGTATAAGTCTCGCGGTCATTTTCCTGACCGTCCGCGAGGTTCTGAATCAGGTCGAGGCCGTCATACAACGAGTCGCACATATCCGGCGTCAGCACGAGGCCGTTATGCAGCGCATCGTGAAAGGCATCTTCCATCAGGTGGGCGATCTCTTCGACCATCACCACGCCCACCGCCCGCGCCGCACCTTTCATGCTGTGCGCGCAGCGATTCATCTCGCGTAGCAGCGGCGTCATATCGCCCTCAGCCACTTCGATTTGCAGCAGAGCGCCGTTGAGGATTTGCAGGTATTCCCCGACTTCGCCCCAGAACAGATTGAGAAGCATGTCGTCCGACGAATTCGACATGAGATTACGCTTTTTCTATAGGATTAAAAGATTTAACGCAGAGACGCTAGGGATGCAGAGATAGAGAGAAAATTCAAAGATTTCTTTCTCTGCCTCTCTGCTGCTCTGCAACCCTGCGGTAGGTTTTGTTTTCATGATAAGCCATTCAAGCCGATACGCCACAACCCAACCGAATCAGGTATGCCGCTGTTTGCAAGCGTTTGTATCCGCGCTAACACCGTATGCGGCTCATTCGCGTCCCACGCCAGCAGCGCCGTGAAATCACTTTCAGGAGACAGTGGCCGAAAGAGCGGCGTTTCTTCGCCCGTTTCGAGATTGAGTACATTCACCGTGCCATCATCCGGCCCCACTGCCCACACCAGCAACCATTCACGATCCGGCGAAAGCGACTCGAACGGGTAAAT
>JACMMD010000522.1 GCA_014379235.1 Anaerolineae bacterium | reverse complement strand
GCACGTCGATTGGGAACGTGAAGGCTGCCAGACTTATCAAGTCTACTTTGCCGAATGGGGTTCGGAACTGATGCGCGGCGGCGATGATAGCTGCCCGTTTGTCACGCTGGCGACCAACGATTCTGCTCGCATGCAACCGGGCGAATGGGCTACGGTAAATTTCCAAATCTTCGGGGATACGATAGTCGTCACCCTGAACAACGACGTGATCTTCGAGGTGACAGATAGCAGCATCGCCAACGGCCAACTCGAGTTAGCCGCTATGGAAGGCACAGTCATCCTCATTGACGATGTGCGTGTAGTCGAACTGGTTATGGATAGCGACAGTGCACAGAGCGCAGAAACCGCCGACGCTGATGAAGCCGCTGTCGAATATACCGAAGCCGATATGCTGCTGGAAGCTGACTTTGAAGGCGAGCCAATGGACACTAATCTTTTCTACCTCAGCCCCTACGCGGAGATCGTCGCGCAAGATGATCGTTCGGTGCTGCAAATCACCGCGTCAGACATCGACGTGCTCGGTTTCGGACTTGGTGTGCTGGACTGGACGAATTACGAAGTTGAGACGCGCATTCAAGTGAGCGCCGACACACCGGCCAACAGCTATGCTTTTGCCCTCAACCTGCGCGCCGATTGGGATCGGGATGGCTGCCAGCAGTACCAACTCTATTTCGCTGATTGGGGCGCTGAAATCCAGCGCGGCGGCGATGATAGCTGCCCCTACACCACGCTGCAATCCACCGAAGATATTATTTTGCAGCCGGGTCAGTGGTACACGGTGAGCGCTGAATTGTTCGAGGAGTCGATTGTTGTTTACGTGGATGGCGAAGAAATTTTCCGACTGAACGACGATGTGGTGAGCAGCGGCTACGTCAACGTGAGCGCCGATGAGGGTACGCAGGTCAACCTCGACGATATTCGCGTGACGGAGTTGGTCGCCGCAGCGACACCGTAGGGGCGACGCATGTGTCGCCCTACACGGCAGCATATAAGCATTGTGTAAACGTTTCGCAAAAGCAGGCCAAGTTCATTGACAAGCATCGTGCAGTAAGTTATGCTTGCGATCTAATTGCTATTATCGGCTTCGCATGAAGCTAATCTGAGGTTTCGAATGCATACCTGCCTGTGTTGTAGCTGTCTTAGAGGGGCTAACACCATCCTTTAAGCGGCTGTAGCAAAGAGCCTGAATAAGGCCAACAGCGACAAAAGCGTGGAACGCCCCAACCCCGATCAACGGGGGCGATCTTGCGCTTTTTTGTTGTCTGTTGGCTTTTTTTATACCGCGAACCAGTGAACGTGCGCCGATGAGCGCCAACAAGCGAGAGATTAAATGACGTTAGCGACAATTGCACCTGTGACCAATCGAATGCAAAGCCTCTCCGTTCATGGAGAGTATATCGAAAACCAGATCGGCAACACGCCGCTCGT
Source organism: Anaerolineae bacterium (assembly GCA_014379235.1). Classification (GTDB taxonomy): domain Bacteria; phylum Chloroflexota; class Anaerolineae; order Aggregatilineales; family Phototrophicaceae; genus JACMMD01. The sequence continues at coordinate 489 of JACMMD010000522.1, read as the reverse complement.
GGGTTTTCGACGCATTACCGCTCACCTACCGCAAAACATCGGCGTGTATGCCAAAGCGGAATGGACGAATCCCGGCGGCAGCGTGAAAGACCGTGCTGCCTATAACATCATCCGTCAGGGCGAACTCGACGGCAAGCTGACTCACGGCAAAATCATCCTCGACAGCACCAGCGGCAACACGGGTATCGCTTACGCCATGATCGGTGCAAGCAAAGGCTATCGCGTCAAGCTGTTTCTGCCGCAGAACGCCAGCCCTGAGCGCACAGCTATCTTACGCGCTTATGGCGTGGACATCGTGTTCACCGATCCGCTTGAAGGCTCAGATGGCGCGATCCGTGCGGTGCGTGAACTGGCCGCCGCCGAACCCGATAAGTATTTCTACGCCGACCAATACAACAACCCAGCCAACTGGCAGGCGCACTACAAAACCACTGGTGTCGAAATCTGGAAACAGACCGAAGGCGCGGTTACGCATTTCGTCGCCGGACT
>JACMMD010000521.1 GCA_014379235.1 Anaerolineae bacterium | reverse complement strand
AGGGATCGTGTTATCGGGTGCGACGAGCGACGGGCGCAAATGCAAACCGCCGTGTGTGTGGTAGCACTGCATCCCCGTGATATTCGGGTGGTCGAGGATGAAACGGGTGGTTGCCATCGCTTCGGGTTCAGACATAGGGTAGTCACCCGCGCCGTACTGCCGTTCGCCTGAAATCCAGCCCGCCGGGAAGTTGCGATTCATGTTCCCGTCACGCGGCTTTTCGATTTCGATGGTCACACCGTCCCACTCGCCTTTGATCGCGCCTTCACGATACAGGCGGTAATATGTGCCGCCCACTTCACCGGGTTCGCGCAAAACCATCAAGCGCGGGTCGTCCGGTGAGATTTTCCATTCGCCGGATGGGTCAGGTACGCGCATTTGCACGATCAAGCCGTCGCCGTTGATGTCCTGCTGGCACAGTCCGGCGGTCTGTTCGTCGCCGGGGAGATAACGCCCGTTACCGCACCAGTGATGCCCCGTCGTCAGGCTGATTTCCGCGCCGTCGGGGTTCATGCGCGGCAAAATATAGAATGTCGTGTTATCCAGCAGCCACGTGACCTCATCGTTTGCGCCGTAATTGGTCAGCAGATACCAGATGGTATACAGCGCCGTGTGCGAGGTGGCGACTTCTTCGGCGTGAATGTGCGCGTCGATATAGAAGGCCGGCTTCTCGTGATGCGGGCCGCTTTTGGGGTTGGTGAGCGTCATCTGCCACACGTCGCGCCCGCGCCAGCTTTGACCGAGCGAGGTCAGTTCCGCCAGTTGAGGATAGGCAGTCGCTAACCCGTGCAAGTGCGCGGTGAGCTGGTCGTAGAGAAAGTATTCGCTAAAGTCGATTGCGTAGGTCATAACTGCTCACATTATTCCTTGCTCACGTTTCCCCTCACCCTAAATCCCTCTCCCACAAGGGGCGAGGGACTTCAAAGCAAACTTGTTCTGCCCCCTTCTCCCCTGAGTGGGAGAAGGGCTGGGAATGAGGGGTTAAATTTCTCGTTGTATGTTCTCTCGCACGGGGCGCACGAAACGCCCATCGCCCGCCGTGCCGGTGATTTCGCCGTTGTTGAAGACGGTTTTGCCGTTGACGATGGTGCGCTCGACTTTGCCACGAAAGGTCATGCCCTCGTACAGCTTGTCGCAGTCTTTGGCCTTGCTGAATAGCTTGGTGGGGTCGATGGTCGTCTCTGTATTCGGATCGTACAGCACAATGTCGGCATCAGCGTTGACGGCAATCGCGCCCTTCTGCGGATAGATGCCGAAGCGTTTCGCGCCGTTGGTGCTAATCAACTGCACCGCTTTTTCGATGCTCAGTCGTCCCTTGAGCGCTGAGTCCATCATCACCAGCACCAGTTCTTCGACGCCGGGAGCGCCGGGGGGCGTGCGCCAGATGTCGGTACGGGCGCGCTCTTTTTCCTCGACGGTGAACGGCGAATGATCGGTGGTGACGGCCATCAGTGTGTCGTCGTCCAGTCCGCCCCACAGCGCATCCACATCTGCCGAACCACGTAACGGCGGGTTGATCTTGGCATACGGCCCGACGCGCACCATATCGGCTTCGGTGAAAAGCAAGTAGTGCGGGCAGGTTTCGGCGCTGGCAGTTGGGCTTACTCCGTCGCGTTTATAGCGGCGGAATACGTCCAGCGTTTGCGCCGAACTGACATGCGCGATATGTAGGTTCGCGCCGATGGTTTCGTTCATGGTCATGATCGTGGCTACTGCCAGCGCTTCGACCAACGGCGGACGCGATTCGCCATGTGCGGCGATGTCGTTGCGGCCTGCGACCTGTAACTGCGCGGTGTTCCATTCGAGCAGGCGGTTGTTCTCGGCATGGACGACGCACACGAGTCCCGTCTCTTTGACCATTTGCAGCGCCTGATAAAGTTCTTCTTCGTTGGGCAGGCACAGGCCGTCGAACTCGTCGTCGCGTCCGGCGGGGGCTTCGGTCATGAAGATTTTGAAGCCTATCGCGCCAAGGTCGGCCATCTCGTGAATCTCATCACGACGCAGCAGTCCCGGAGCGGCATACAGCCCGAAGTTCACGTAACAGTCAGCCTCAGCCAGCGCCAAGCGCGAACGGAAAACGTCGGGCGTGGCACAGCACGGCTTGGAGATTGGCATCTCGAAGATAGTGGTCACACCGCCCGCCGCCGCCGCCCGCGTTTCGGTGGCGAAGTCGCCGCGCTGGGGATAGGCTGGCGCTCGACAGTGGAAATGAATGTCGATTGCGCCGGGAAGAACTAGCTTTCCGGCAGCGTCGATGCGGTTTGGGGCTTCGACCTGTGCGCCGCGCTGCAAAAGCGCCGCGATACGCCCGTCGGTGATGGCAATATCCAGCGGCCTAATGTCGTTCTCGGTAACGACATCGCCGCCCGCGATGAGAGTATCAAACGCCAGCATACTTCATCCTTCGTCCCCCTTGAGCGCCAGCGTTTCATTGAGAAAGCGGCGCAAAATGTTAATTGTCTCTTGCAACTCGTCGATGTCCACGTATTCGTCGAAGGCGTGGGCCACTTCGTAACTGCCCGGCCCGAAGACCACAATCTCGCCGCCGGACTGTGCGGCCAAATCCTGCACATGTTTGGCATCGCTGCCGGGAAGATACCCTATCGGGCCGGGAGACTCGTCCAGTTCAGCGCGAATACAGTCGAGGAACGTTTGGCCCAGCGCTGAATCGAGCGTCGAGCTAAACCAGCCTGACACCAGAAATTCGCCGATGGTGAGTTCTGCGGGAGCGACTTCGGCGGCGACTCTGGCGACGATGGCCCGCAGTTCGTCCTGCACTTCTGCCGGATCGTCGTGGGGGATCATGCGGCGATCTACGAGTATAGTGCAGGTATCGGGTACGGCGTTAAACGTGCTGCCCCCGTGAATGACACCGACGTTGCAGGTGGCCGTGCCGATCAATGGATGAACTCGGTCTCTCAGCGAGGCGTGATACTGCTCCAGCGCGAGAACGACTTTGGCCATCGCTGTGATCGCGTTGATGCCGCGATCAGGGTTGGTGGCGTGGGCGGCGCGTCCAGTTGCGCGAATCTCGGCCCGTATGACACCCTTATGCGCGATTGCGGCGTGGTTATGTGTCTGTTCACCGATGATGAAAAAGTCTGCCGCAGGGAGATTTCCGTTATCGGCTAACCATTTCGTGCCAAGCTGGCCGCCGACTTCTTCTTCCGCCGCCGCCACCAGCACCAGAGTCCCACTAATCCCTTTTTGCGCGGCTTCCACGAACGCGATCATCATGGCGGCAAGCGGCGCTTTATCATCGACGCTTCCTTTGCCATAGACGCGGTTAGCGCGGATTTCGGCGGCGTAGGGGTCAACGCTCCAACGGCGGGCTTCTTGTTGGGCGATGGGTACAGTGTCAATATGAGCGTGAACCAGCACAATCGGATGGCCCTTGCCGATGGTGGCTATCACGCTGACCGCTTCTGGCTTATCTTCTGGCGCGGGAGTCGTCACCTCAGCGCCAAGCGTTATCGCCCGCATCCAATCCGCGATGAAGGCCGCAACGTCGCGGGTATCTCCCGGCGGGTTGGGCGAGGGGATGCGTACCAGCGCTTGCAGCAGCGGGACGAGTTCGGTTGGTAAAGTCATTTATAAGCCTTCGGTACGGGCGCTT
>JACMMD010000520.1 GCA_014379235.1 Anaerolineae bacterium | reverse complement strand
TTCACCGAGATCATGCCGCAGGCCCGTTCAGCCATGATGAGCGGCATTGGCGGCGCGGCGTCATTGGGGAGAATGCTCGGCGCGGCGCTCGGCGCATTCATTTTCAATACCAGTGGCAGCTTCGTACTCACCTGTCTGATAGCAACCATCATTGGGCTGGCCGCCTTCTTCCTGATGTGGCGCTACGTGCAGGAGCATCACGAAACCGCCAGCACTTAACATAATCGTGTTACGCTACAATTTACACAAGCTCCTGTAGGGGCAAGGCATGCCTTGCCCTTACCAACAACAGATAAGGTGCAATCATGGAATCCACCGCCATTTTAGACGCGCAAGCTGTCGCCGCATCGGGGCAGCTTCTTTCGCCCGAAGCCATCCGCGCCACGCTCGAACAAGGTTTGCGCGGGCGCTTCACAGGCGCGAAGGTGCTGGCGCTCATCCCCGACCATACGCGCACCATGCCCTTACCGCTGCTCTTCCCGATGATCGTGGACATTCTAGCGGATACGGCGCAGCTTGATTTCATGGTCGCGCTCGGCACTCACCCGCCCCTGCCACAAGATGCACTCAATCGCCTTGTCGGTATCACCGCCGAAGACCGTACCGGAAAATACGCTCACATTGGACTGCTCAACCACGAATGGGAAAACCCCGACGCGCTGACTCAGATCGGCACGATCACGCTTGACCACTTGCAGGGTCTGGCCGGCGATGCGTGGCATCCGTCGCTGGCGCAGGGCGGCGATGTGCCCGTTCGCATCAACCGCAAAGCGCTGGAATACGATCACATCATCATCTTTGGCCCCACGTTTCCGCATGAAGTCGTCGGCTTTTCCGGCGGAGCGAAGTACCTATTTCCCGGCATATCGGGGCCCGAGATGATTGACCGCACCCACTGGCTCGGCGCGCTGATAACCATCCTCAACACCATTGGCTTCCGTGATACGCCTATCCGAGACATGATTCACGCCGCCGCCTCGTTCATCACCACGCCGATCACGCTGGCCAGCATGGTGGTTGAAGGCGACGGACTAGCGGGAATGTTCGTCGGCGACCATCTGACGGCCTATGGCGCGGCGGCGGATTTATCCGCGCAGCGTCATATCCAGTGGATTGATAAGCCCTTTGACCGTGTGCTGTCATGCGCGCCGCCGATGTATGACGAACTGTGGGTCGCGGGCAAAGCCATGTACAAGCTCGAAGCCGCTGTTGCCGATGGCGGCGAGTTGATTATCTACGCGCCGCACCTCGACACGATCAGCATCGTGCATGGCAAATACCTGTATCAGATGGGCTACCACACCCGCGATTACTTCCTCAAGCAGTGGGACAAGTTCAAGCATTTTCCGCTAGGAGTCATCGCCCACAGCACCCACGTCAAAGGCGGCGGCACGTTCGAGAACGGCTTGGAAATGCCGCGCATCACCGTCACGCTGGCATCGCAAATCCCGCCGGAAGACTGTCTCGCGCTCAATCTCGGCTACCTCGACCCACGAGACATCGACCCCGCAGCATGGGCCAACCGCGAGGCCGAAGGCATGTTACTCGTCCCCAAAGCAGGCGAGATGTTGTATCGAGTGCGAAGTTAAATCATGCTCCCTGATGAGAAACCATCGTTCTTACTCGACACTGGCCCATTAAGTGTGCTGTGCAGCTTTCCGATTAAGCAATCGCCATTTATCAATGTCGTGTCGCAATACGCGAAAATCCTTTTACCTAACGCTGTAATGGATGAAATTGGCGAAGCAGGAAAAATGTCTCGAATTGTTCCGTCTTTGCTTAAAAGGGATATTGTTTTCTCGATAGAAGCGCCGCCTACCCCCGCAATTCTGGATACGGCCTATGGTAAGATATTAGGGCCGGGTGAACGTAGCGTGATAAAGTGCGGCCTGAATACGGCACTGCCAATCGTCCTAGACGATCAAGATGCTTTCATCATCGCCTGTCGTTTTGGGTTACATCCAATGGGTTTTCAAGACTTTATTGTGCAGCTAGTGACAGAATATACCTTACCTAAGGCAGTTGCTGTCGAAATTATCAGGCTTTCAGCGCGACAATTTCCAGCGGTCTATTTAGTGCATACACTCGACATGCTCAGTTAGAGAGGACATGATATGCAGACAGGACAAAGGGAACTCGCCTATCACATTTACTTGGAATTGATGGTCGAGAAAACAGGCAAAAATGAAGATGAGCTAAAGGCAGAAATCGGCCTTGAAGCTTTTGAGAAGCAGGTACGTCAGCTCCACTATCAATGGATGTGTGGCGAGTTTTCGTTCGGAAAATTTACTGAGATCATTGGTATCCCACACTGGGAACTCTGGGAAATACTCGACGCGCTAGGTCTGCAAATTCACCGATAGCCCGTTATCGCTACACACCCATCAACAATATTAAGCATAGGAGCCGCGCAATGCAGCAAACGCAGGGATGGCATGTCGCAAATTGGGGACTGTGGGGCTGGCTGGAAACGATCATCAAGTTCGTCGGCATCGTCGCGGCATACGCGGCATTCTTCGCATCGTCAGGCGACCTTATCGTCGGCGGCAATCCCGAACTCGGCGCGGTGATTATCGTCGCTCTGGCGACGCTCATAACCATCGTAGCCATCACGATCCGTATCCGGCAGCGCGAAGTGATTTCGATGGTTTACGCGCTGTTGAACTTCCTCGCCCATGTCGGCTTAGTGATTGCCCTGCTGCGCGTGCCCACTCAAACGACGCTGCCGCTGGTGTTTGCCGTCGCGTTCGTCATCGGTGAACTGGTGAAGCAGTATTTCTTGAAGGTGACGGGTTACACCGAACAGGGGCAGGACATCGCCGGGATGATCCGCTTCTCTAGAATAGTTATGAGTGCCTACATCCTGCTGGTCATCGCGCTCATTATCTAGCGTTAACCTTAGCTATGAATAAGCATCTTTAGTATGAGTTGCTTCTCGTGTAGGGGCACGGCATGCCGTGCCCCTCTCCCCCAAAATCCTTAACCATAATTCACGTTGGGGTTACGCCTGCTCGTAGGCTTGCTTCAACTTGGCGCTGTCAATCTTCTTCATCTGGAACATCGCCTGCATCACGTTCTGCGCCTTTACGGGGTTGTGATCGCCCATCAGTTCGCCCAATATCGTGGGGATAATCTGCCACGACAAACCGAATTTGTCCTTCAGCCAGCCGCAGGGGCCTTCTTCGCCGCCGTCGGTGAGCTGGTTCCACAGATTATCGACTTCTTCCTGTGTGTCGCAGCTCACGAAGAACGATACCGCCTCGTTGAATTTGTACTGCGGCCCGCCGTTAAGCACCATAAATTCTTGTCCCAGAAGCTCGAACGTCGCGGACATAACCGTTCCGGCTGGCACGGGCGCGCCTTCGGGGTAGCGCGCAACGCTCTCGATCTTCGAATTCGGGAAGATCGAGGTATAGAAATTCATGGCTTCTTCGGCGTTGTTATCGAACCACAAGAAGGGCGTGATTTTTTGCATGGGAGACAGCTTCCTTTGATTGTGTTATCGGTTTTTCAGAACACACGTATCATAATCCAACTGGAGAAAGCTGTATTGTATAAAATGGCAAGCGGCGCTGTTACAAGGATATCGTTTCGTAGGGGCGACGCATGCGTCGCCCGTCTTGTATTGGATCTTTTCTTGGCGCGCTTGGCGATTCAATTCCCGCTAAACGAACAGCGGCGACATCTCCGCCTTTGCCACTAATTCCTGCATGTCCGCATCTGATGGACGCCCTTCAAAACGGCTGGCAGCGTCCAGCACTTTAGGCAGCACATGAATATCGCCAACCGTATTCAGGAACACGCCCTCGCGGCCCAGCACCCAATGTACCGCTTTGTCGATGTCGCCCTGCTCGGTGAGCGGCTCATACCATGTCGAGTGGTTGTGCTTCTCATGGCGGTTGGCTATTGGTATATAAGAGTATCTTTTTGGGGATTACCAAACATGAATTTCCTAATGAAATTTGGCATATAATCAAGGAATTCAATCAGGGA
>JACMMD010000519.1 GCA_014379235.1 Anaerolineae bacterium | reverse complement strand
GTGAGCGGCGGCACGGGCTTAGTTTGTGGCACTGTTGGCACTGGCTCGGTGATGGCCGTTGGATAACGCGGCTTATATTGAGACCGCTGTTCGGCGTCGGGAGCATCGCGCATCAGCGATTTCGCTTCAAAGTTAGGGCCGGCTGCGCCAGCTTTGGTGATGCGCTTCCACAGTGTTTTCAGGCTTTCGACCATCTCGTTCTCAAGACGGCGCTGCAAGCCGAGCAAGTCACGAAATGCGCCGAGAGGGCCGCCAGCGTCGTACATAAATGTCCATTGGACGACTGTGCCTTCCGCGATCTCTTGCAGGCGAATGCGCCCCTGACTGTGCTTAAAGGGCGCGCCGTCGATAAAGGTGTATTCGTAGCCGAAACCTTGATACCACGCGGTTGTTTCAACGACGTATTCGCCGCCGTTGTTCGAGGCATAACGCCAGCGAACGCCCGGCCCGGTGCGGCGCTGCGAGAGAAAGACGACGTTCTGACAATCCGATTGCCATGTGGGATTGTTGGAGATGTCGCTGATGTACGCCCACACGACTCCGGGCGGCGCGGGAATGAGAATTCGCTGGTCGAGTGTTTTCATAGCTACGATTATATTCGTTTCAAATATCTCTTCAAAAACTCGTAGTTTGTGCTACACTTACTCGCATTGTACCATTGACCTTGCTCACGGCAAGGCTTACGGTCATTAAGGTTAACACTTTGCCCGGCCCGAACGCGACTTTTGGTTTCATTCTGGCAACCTTGTTTGGCGCGGCCTTTCATCTGTTAGTCGGTGGGGATGCGCGCCGCCTCGCGTTGTTTTTGTTGTCAGGCTGGGTTGGCTTCGGTTTGGGTCAGATTTTGGGCACAATTTTCGAAATCAATATCCTAAACATTGGCGCGCTGCGGATTGTGACCGCCTCATTCGGAGCGTTGGTCGCTTTGGCCGCGGCGCACGTATTGACTTCTAACCCGACACGCAAGCGGGTATCTCGCTAAAAGGTGCTGACAACGTATGACCGCTTCCCCCTCTGTATCGGCAACTCCACCAACGTCCGCTCCGGCAGCAGAAGCTAAGAGCGGCTGGACAATCACCCGCGTCATCATTGCCTCGATTGTCGGTTTTATCGTCGTTATCGTCGCGCTGTTCGTGATCGCGGTCATTCTGGCGTTGACATCGAGTTCATCGCTGGGGCCGATCATCGAGCTTATCCGCAATTTCGTGATTATTGTGCTGACCGTCGAAGGGATTCTCATCGGCGTGGCCTTTGCGATTTTCGTGGCGCAGATCGCACGACTGGTCAATTTGCTACAGAATGAGACCAAGCCGATACTGGAAAACGCGCAAGAAACCGTCAAGGTGACGAGCGGCACAGCGCGCTTCGTTGGCGACAATATCGCCCGTCCGGTGATCGTCGCGGGCGGCTTTATGGCTGGAGCGCGTTCGCTGCTGGGTGATCTTGGCGGTATCCGGCGAGCGATCAAGCATACGGTGAAGGACGCAAAAGAAGAAGCGGAGAAGGCCAAAGATGCTGTTCAGAAGAAATAAGCCTGTCGTGCAGCAGGCGGACGACCTCGACAACGGGTCGCTGGCTTGGGGGCTGATTCTCGGTTTCTTGTTCGGCGCGGTGGCGGCCCTGCTGCGCGCTCCACAGAGCGGAGCGGCAACACGGGCACAGCTTACGGGCCAGTTGAACGAAACGGTCAGCGAAGCCGGACAGACGGTACGCAAACAGATCGAAACCGTTTCAGATTCGGTGAATGAAACCGGACAAATTATCCGCAAGCAGATCGAGAATGTCACGGAGACAGTAGCCGATACCATCACGCCTGCTGACCCGATTGCGGAGAGCATGGCCGAAGGCAAGGCGGCTGCTCGTCGCCGCCGCCTCGAACTTGGCATTGATTCAGAGTCCGATGACGCGGCTAACCCACGCTTAAACGTCTAAAAGCATCCGGCAGAGCGCGCAGCACATCGCCCGCGATAACGCTGTGAGTGTTACCATGCTGCTCTGCCGCGATTTCCCCTGCTAACCCGTGTAGATAGCCTGCAACGATGGCTGCATCGTAGGGCGCGAGTCCCTGCGCCAGCAGTCCAACAATCGCACCGGCCAGTACGTCGCCCGTCCCGGCGGTGGCCAGCGCGGCGGTCTTGAATGGCAGTGCGGAGACACGACCATCAGGCGCGGCGACCAATGTATGCGCGCCTTTCAGCACCAGAATCACATTCCATTCGGCGGCTTTCTGCGCGGCGATGCCCCAACGATCTTTTTGCACATCGGCAATCTCAACCCCTGCAAGACGTCCCATCTCTCCGGGATGCGGCGTGATGATGGTGTTCTCCGGCAGCATCTTCCACCATTCGTCAATTTTGGCCAGCAGGTTCAGACCGTCAGCGTCGATAACGAGCGGCGGCAGTTTCAATTCGCTTTTGTCTCGCTTTTCGTCGGTTTCGCTGGTGCGATGCGCTCCAAAACCGAGCGAACGCGATAGGCCGGCGCGGCCTTTGGCGCTGTCGTCGGGACGCTGAAACAGCTTTTCGAGCAGTTCGCGGGTGGTATTCTCTTGACCCCAACCGGGGCCAAGCAGCAGCGCGTTGTAATTCTTGGCTTGTTCCTGAATGACGGCGGCGGCTTGCGACGAGACTACGCCCATATCGTGCGGCAGCAGCAGCCACGTTGGTTCGGCAAGCCGGGCCGCTAAGGCTGCGATCACTGGAGCGGGCGCGCCGACAGCCACTAGTCCCGCGCCGATGCGATAGGCAGATTCCGCTGATAACGCCGCTGCGCCTGTGTAGTTGACCGAGCCAGCAGCGATCAATGCTTTGCCGAACGTGCCTTTGTTTGAGCCTGCTGGACGCTCTGGCAGCAGAGCGCGAATGGTGTCGCTATCGACCAGCGTATGCTTCGCATCTTTTAACCCTTCGGTCTCTGGCGGAATGCCGATGGTGGCGACCACGAGATCACCGACGCTTTCGACGGCATCCGGCGCGAATAGTCCCGGTTTGGCGGCGATGAAAGTCACGGTTTCAGCGGCGGGGATGGTGTTCTTGTCGATTTCGCCTGTGTCGTTGTCAAG
>JACMMD010000518.1 GCA_014379235.1 Anaerolineae bacterium | reverse complement strand
TTATCAAGGGCAACGTAGACCGCATAAGCGGAATTGGTCACGTTTGACGTGTTCTCTAGTGGATTTTCCGCGACAACTTCGATATACACTTCCATCGACGTGCGGCCAACATAGGTCAATTCGGCGTTGCACAGGACGAGATTTCCAAGATAGATCGGCTGTAAGAAGGTCATGGAGTCTATGGTAACAGTGACAACAGGCGCATTAGCATGGCGCATGGCCACCAGCGCACCTGCTTCATCGACCATTTTCATGATGACGCCGCCATGTACGTTGCCATGACTGTTGGCGTCCTGCGGGCCCATGAGCGCACTCAGGGTGAATTTTGAATCGGAAATGTGTTTGGCTGGTCGTTCCATCAACTCGCGCTATTCCAGATCGGGGCGCAGATCGGAAAGCTGCTTGAAAGTTTCCGGCTCCCAGTCAAGTACGTCGAGCAAGCTGAAGCCGATATCACCGGGAAGGGGAGCAAGCGGCGCTTTCGGCGGAAGTTTTGGCTTGGGCGGTTTTTCTGGACGCTCGGACATCGACAGCAGCGGACGGCGATTATAGGTGCGCTTGCGGATGATACGTCCATCCATGATGAGATGGCCAATCCATTCACCGCCGGCTGTGTAGACCGCGTATTTTTCCTCGTTATTGTCGATTTCATCGAGGATAAAGCCGATGTACTCGCCGCGTCCGTCCCAGATCGCACCCTGTAAGACCGTTCCGTGCCAGTCGCCGCGTGTGTCGTAGACATAAAAAAACTTTTCAGGGTTAATGGTAAAACGGCGCTTCTTAACAGGCGGCATTCGTGCTGCTCCTTACACAAATTACGGATAAGTTCATTTGTGATTATAACATCAGGGGGCAGTTTATGTTGCTAGAGGCGGGGCTATGTGGAGAGCAAATCCGCGTAAATCTGGCGAAGCTGAACAGCGGCAGCATCCCATGTGAACTGCTGTACGCGCTCTAGCCCTCTGGCAACGAGGTCGGCGCTGAGTTGGCTGTCGCTAATTAGGCGGCGAACGGCGTCGGTGATGGCTTCTTGATCACGCGGGTCGATCAGCAAGGCGGCATCGCCAGCGACTTCCGGTAAAGACGAGATATTCGAGGTGACGACAGGCGTTCCGCAAGCCATCGCTTCTAGCACGGGCAAGCCGAAGCCTTCATACAGCGATGGCAGGGCGACACACTCGGCGGCGCTGTAGAGAGCGGGCAGGTCGGCCTCGTCTGCGAAGCCGAGAAGATGAACGTAAGGCTGCATGTGCGTATCGCGGATGGTCTCATAAATCGGGTCTTCCAGCCAGCCTTTACCACCAGCGATAGCCAGCGCGAGATCGAAACCTTCGGCGCGAAGCTGCGCCAGCGTATGGATCAGACGGGTGTAGTTCTTGCGCGGCTGCACCGTACCCAGACTAAAGATGTAAGGACGCGAATCCAGCCCGTATTTGTGGCGAACGGCAGATAACCTATCGGTGTCTGTTACGTGCTGGAAACGGGCATCTACGCCGCTTAGAAGCACCGTGATTTTGTCCGGCGACGTGCTGTAGAGGTCGATCAAGTCGTTTTGGTGGCCGTCGAATCCGCTAGAACATGATGGGCGCGTTTGACGGAGCGCGGCACAACCTCATCCAGATAGGATTTCAAATTCGGGCTGGCCGCTTCCGGCACTCGAACAAACGATAGATCATGTACGGTAAGCAGGGTGCGGGTGTTGGGACGGGTTGGCGGCAGCACAAAATCCGTCGCGTGGAAAAGGCTGACCGGGCCGACGAACATCTCGACGGGTAGGGGAAGGCGCGCTCGATGCCACAGACGCGCTAACCAAAGCGGCGTAAGACGGGTTGTGCGCCATGTAAAGTTCGGAGCAGGCGCAGGCGGAAGGTCGGGTTGTGTTGCGCCTGCGATAAACAGGCGGAACGGTGTCTCTGCGTCGTGGCGGGCAAGGGCCGCGACTAACTCCCGGACATAACGTCCGATGCCCCCGCCCTGTTCGTAGGCGGGCGTATAGTCGATGGCGATAGTGTGTTTGATCGCGCTGTAAGGCAAGTGCAGTTAGGCTTTAGGCAACGTCGTTGTACGTCCAGCGGCGGTTCGCAATGTAATTCCAGACCATGACAACAGCAACGCCGATCAGCCACGCGGCCATCGTTCCTAGCTTATCGCGGGCTTCGGGCGTCGGGAGATAGTCGAGGTGGAAGGTGCGTACAAATAACAGGAAGGCAGGAATAAGCGCCCTGCCAAGCCCACTATAGGCAAAGGTTATCCAGAGTGTGCGGACAATCCAGCCAAATAGGCTGATGAGGGTAAATTGTATCGCTTGTTTGCGTACCGAACGCGAACGGGAGTCCGGGTACGTCCAGAAACGATTCCAGATGAAGTTGCTGGTGATTGCGGCGACGAAGGCGATACTGCTGGCGATTGCAACATCGAGATGGCTGCGGGGCGGGACGATGGTCGCCTGCACGACGATAAGCGTGATCGAGTCTACAAGCGCGCCGACGACGCCGACTACCATGAATTTTAAGAAGCGCTCGACTTCTTTAGATCTTTTGCCTTCAAATCGATTAGCAACGGCAAGAATCGGAATATCGAGCGTGTCGCGGACACCGCGACGATTGCTTTTTGCTGTGTCTGGTTGGGTCATAGCGTTCATGAAAGCCTTACAGGTGCGCCTTTCCAAGTTTGCCGATGAAGAACTGCGAGCAATCCTAGCATAACGCCGAGATGTAGAAAAAGATTATTAACGTATAGGTTGTCGGTCAGACTGTGTATCGATAAATAAGTCCAAGTGCCGAGTAGACCAACAGCAGTTAAACGGGCGAGAAGGTCAGGATGTCGGCGTGTGCGCCAAGTGATCCAGATTACGCCCCCCCACATGAAGCTATAGGCAAGCAAGCCAATCATGCCAGCCTCAGCCAAAACATTCAAGTAGTAATTGTGTGCGTGCCCTAATGGAAACGGCCAGTTAATCAGCCGATAGTCAGGATAGACAACCTCGTAGTTGCCCATGCCTACGCCGAGAAATGGATTGGCGGCGGCCATTCGCAGTGCTGCCTGCCAATGCGCGAGACGTTCGACCACCGCGTAGTTTTCGGGCGTGATTTCGACGGCGCGTACATCGTCAAAAGCGAACAGTTCTTCGGTGGCGCTGTTGACGCGCTCGGTGATGGTGGCGGGCAAGCGTCCGGTTGACCACAGCAGCATACTGCCACCGACGACGATCAATAATAGGGCAGCGCTTTGCCATGCCTTACGCGGCAGCGCGAATGCCAGCGCTAAAATGGAAACCGCAAAGCCAAGCCATGCGCCACGACTCCATGAGATGCCGACACCGACGACAATAATGAGCGAAGCGGCTGTATAGAATAGCGGAGCGGTTATACTTTCAAGCGAGACTATTCGACGCGAGCGCCATGTTTGCCAGAGGCGTATGGTGTAGCCGAGTGCGGCCATTAGGGCGAGCGGGGCAATCAAGCCCATAAAACCGCCGAAGGGGTTCGGCTGGCCAAATGTGCCGAAGGCGCGGTAGTTTCCGCTAGGGAGGAGTAAATGATCCGCGCCGCTGCCGCCGAAAAACTCATAGACACCGATGATGCCGTTGGCTACACCGCTCAGCACAAGCCCAAAGAGCAGCCATTCCCAACGTCGCCCACCGCCGAATGTTAGCGCTAAGGCGATCAGCACGAGCATTTGCAGCCACTTGAGCCATTCGTTCAACCAACTGCCTAACGACGTGGCGCTGAAAGCAGTCAACCCGGCGGCGACGGTGAAAAGCAGAACGGGAAGATAAACAGGCGACCAGACTGGTCGCAGGAGACGTTCGCCACGAGCGGTGCGATAGATAACCCACGCCAGCAGCATCGCACCGAGCGTAAGCTGCCCGATGTCTAGCGGCAGTTGGAAGGTCGATTCGGTGGCGATGAGCGTTCGCAGGGGGGCGAGAATGAGCAGCGCGATGAGCGCCGCTAGGGGTGTTATGATGGCCACGATGAACAGCGCCGCCAACCCGAATATACCTAGCGCGACTCCCAAAGGCAGCACAGCGACAATCACACCGCAGGCTGTGGCGATCAGAAGCCATGCAAATGTCGCTAACGGTTGGCGCGAAATGCGAAAGCTAATCGCCTTGTCCGGTTGCATGAATGGACTCGCGGAAATAGGCAATGGTGCGTGCTAACCCATCGGGGAGGGGCACCTGCGGCGACCAACCCAAGATTTCGTGGGCACGGGTGATATCCGGTTGGCGTGTTTGCGGATCGCCTTTAATACGCTCTCCGGGCATGTAGACGAGGCCAGCTTGATTGCCTGTCAACTCGTTCACGATGTCCGCGAATTCGATCATGGTTTTCTCGTCGGTGTTGCCGATGTTAACTGGCTCGTGGAAATCCGCGTGAAGCAGGCGGTAGAGGCCCTCAATCAGATCATCGACGTATTGAAAGCTGCGGGTTTGCATCCCGTCTCCGTAGATGGTAAGCGCTTCTCCGCGCAGCGCTTGGCCGACGAAATTCGGAACAACGCGGCCATCATCGAGGCGCATACGCGGCCCGTAGGTGTTGAAAATGCGGACGATGCGTGTGTCTAAGCCATGTGTGCGGTGATAGGCCATGGTGAGCGCTTCGGCAAAGCGTTTGGCTTCGTCGTAGACGCCACGTGGGCCAATTGAATCGACGTTGCCTGCGTAGGTTTCGCGCTGCGGATGTTCGAGCGGGTCGCCATAGATTTCGGAAGTCGAGGCTAACATGAACTTGGCGTTCTTCACTCGCGCCAAACCGAGTGCGTTGTGCGTCCCTAGTGCGCCGACTTTGAGCGTTTGAATGGGATATTTCAAATAATCAATCGGGCTGGCGGGAGAGGCGAAGTGCAAAATCGCGTCTAGCGGCTCGTCAACGTGAATGTAATTGGTCACGTCGTATTTGATGAATGAGAAGTCCGGGTTGCCCGTTAGGTGAGCGATATTATGCATGTCGCCCGTAAGCAGGCTGTCTATCGCAATAACGGAGTGACCTTCTGCCAGAAAACGGTCACATAAGTGCGAACCGAGAAATCCCGCTCCGCCAGTAATCAATACACGCAAGTTTGCCTCCTCATTCGCCGCGATGTGCCGCAGTCAGTTTACCACAACAATAGACGCTGAAAATGCCTTGTTTACGCGGAGTAATTAGTTCTATTGTGTCAGAGTCGTGGGGCGATTCAAGACGGCGGCTAAGGCTAACAACAGAACAAACACGAGCGCCAGATCGTTGACGTAGATGCTGTTATCGATCAGACCATGTGCTAGCAGGTCGATCATGCTGCCCATCGCACCAACGATGATGGCGAAGTAGAGCGGGTCACTATCTCGCAGCTTGCGGTAAGCGTGGAAGGCTGCGCGCCAGAAGGCGATTTGTATCCATACTAAGACGACTGCTCCAAGCAGCCCTAAGCGCACCCAAAAGTCGAGCAGTATGTTATGGGGATGCGAGAGGTCAGGCTCTTGCCATGCGTCGGGCAAAATATAGTGGCCGCGAAAGGCATACAGGAATTGATCGAGTCCGAGTCCGGTGAAAGGGTGGTCCCGGATGACGTTGAGCGCACTTTGCCAGACACGCAGACGAAAGAAGTTCGTGCCTTCACTGAAATCAAGCACACGGGCGAAGCGTTCGGACTGCTGCGCGGCGAGGGCGAAGCCGACCAGTGCCGCGCCGATTAGCCCAATCAATGGCAGCCAAGCGCGTTTGCCATACACCAACAGCAGCACCGTCGCAACCGCTGCGGGGACGCCGATGAACAGCGCGCCGACACTCTGGCTCAAGGCGACGGCGACGCACATGACGACAAGGATGATCGTGGCAGTAGCGCGGCGTAAGGTGTCGGTTTTGACGAGGACGAAGGCCAGCGCAAAAGGAATACATCGTCCTAAAAACAGACCGACGTTGTTGGGAGAACCGTAAACGCTGGCGAGTCGGCGTGCGCCTTCTTCTGCCGTGATGATGGCTTCTCCACGCAGAAACAGCACGAGACCGAGCACGGCGACCACGAATCCTGCCAGCAAAAGACTGTCAACAATTCGGAGCAAGGCTTTGCGGTCAAGCGGGGCGGTGCGAAATATCGCATAAAACAGGACAGGTTCGAGCATCATCACGCGGAGTTCGGTCTTGGCGAAGTCTTGATATTGCGCCCATATGAGCGATAGGATGCCGACTGCTAACCATGCGATGACACCGTAATCGAGCGCGGTCAAAGAGCCGATGCGCTGGCGTAGTGAGGGCAGGGGGATTTGGCTTACGGCGGTTTGGCGCATTTTGCCGTAATTCACCAGCCCGCGAAGCGCCCATGCAGCAGCCGTAAGGATGAGCAGTAGTTCGGCCACCGGGAAAAAGAACGAATAAAGCTGGACTGGAAACAAGAAAAATGGCGACCAGAAAACAATGAGCGCTAAACCAAAATCGAGACGGTGGTAGAAGATGACGAACAAAATCAGTGCTGCGACGAGCGACAGCGCGAAACCGGGTTCAATGTACAGCAGTCCAGCGGTGATGATGGCGATGATAAGCTGCACGGGTTCGCGGCGGAATAGAGCCGGAACCGCGTCGCCCCAAGTGAGCAGCATCCCGATCATCAGCGCGACTGAGGTCACAGCGCTAATCGCCAGTTGGCCGGTAGCCGAAAGTCGTCGCCAGAGCACTGTGAATGGCACGAATAGCGGCTGCGAGTCGATGCCCCACAGCGTCGTCAAAACAGCGATGGTGGAGATGACGACAGTTGCCAGAGCGACGGCGATCTGGCGGTTGTAGGGGGCGGCGAGATCGCTGGAACTGACCGCGTAGCCAGCGAACGCCCATTGATCCCAACCCTTGTCGGTGACAACGTGCAGTGTATGAGGCGCGTTGGTGAGTCCTCGCGCTACGGGGATAAGCTCAATTTCCGGGTCAAGGCTGGCGCTGGTGAGGACAACATAGGCATTGCCAGCCACATCACGTGGGGTGGCATTGGCTGGCTGACCGTCGATGGTCGGGTAGAGATATGCGACGTAATTGCCTTCGCGGAGCAGCAGCGACAGATCAGCGCCTACAAAATCGAATTCAAGCTGGCTGTCGCTGGTTTCGAGCCAGCCGATGTCCGCGCCGAGTTCGCCAAATGTCCACACGCCGCTGTAACGCGCAAACGGGTTCGTCATGCGATAGAGGCCGTTGGTGGCGGCTGTTGGCTGTGGACGTTGTACAAGTGAGTCATAAAGTGCGGTAGACTGACCCTGTGCGTCGATCAGGGCGAAGCCCCAAATCGGGTCATCAGGAGGGTCATCGGGCTGCCAGTGGTAAAGGATCATCCCAGCGAGCCACGGCCATTCACGCTCAGCGCGGTCTAAGGCAGCTTGGGTGTAATCGCGCTGCTGTTCAGTGCTGATACTGCCCCAAATCGAGGGTGGGCCTGCCCATGTATCCGGTAGGCTGTTCCAACCCCAACTACTGGCCCACAAAGGCGTTGCGCCATCACCGCTGCGAAGCATTTCTTCGCGTAGGGCGACGACACGCGAGAAGTTCAGCGTGTCCACGTCCACCGTGCGGTCATCGGGCGAAGCGTCGAAACCATAAGGTTTGGCGGCAACGGCATCCATATAATCTTGCGCGCCAAGCGCATAAAGATCACGCAAATAGAGGAGATCGCTGATATTGTTGGGGCCGGTTTCAGTTGTCGGCGCGAGGGCAGCGGCGATTACAGTAGCGTTCGCATCGGCGGAGTGGATCGCCTCGTAGGCAGCTTGCAGCAGGGCGACGTACTCGGCGGAGTGGGGTTCACGATTGCCCCATGCTGCGGTTAGATTTGGCTCGTCCCAGATTTGGTAGTAATCGACGGTTTGCCCATACCGTTCAGCAAATGTGGCGACGAAGTTCGCATAGTCATCTGAAACATCAGGCGGAGCGGTTGTGAGGCTAGTTTGGTCGAAATGCGTCCAGACGGGTGAATTGACAAGCACAACGACGAGTTGAAGATCAGAGCGATTTTCAAACGCAGCGACGATTTCATCCCAATGCTGCCAGTCGAATTGTCCGCGTTGCGGTTCGATTTCGTCCCAACGAACGAACTGGCGCACCCAATGAATATGGGCGGTCTCCATGAGGTCTAGCTGTTGCTCAAGCTCGACGAGGGGATATTGGGTCAGTTCAGCATTGACACCGAGTCTAGGAACACGAAACGGCAAGTCGCCATTTTGAGACGCGTCAACATAGCCGCGCAGGTTTTCATCACGCTCTTGAACTGTCGCCCACACTGCAACCGCACTACCCAACAGCGCGACCAGTGCAAACACCAGCAATACAAATCGACGGGTCATTGTGTCCAGACGGGACGGGATGCGCCCCCATCAAGCGTCAGTTGATGCGCGACTTCAGAGCCGATGTCGATAATCCACAGATTGCCTTGATAGATGAAAGCAATCTGCTGGCCATCAGGACTCCA
>JACMMD010000517.1 GCA_014379235.1 Anaerolineae bacterium | reverse complement strand
GATGAACTGCGAATTCTCGCGCTGGTCAAAGGCGCTCAGGTTTTGCAGGCGCAGGCGATCACCGAAAACAGCGGGCCTTTCTGGATGTGGCGCCATGCGCTGCGGCGGCTGTGTTTGGATACCGAACTGACTGACTTTGAGGCCAGCGTTTTGAAATCGCTCGTGCCTGATATTGAGACGCTCTTGAATCGGCATGTGCCAGATGCGCCTCTGGTTGACCCGCAGGCCGCACAGCTTCGTTTGCTCACGGTGATTGAGGATATGTTTCTTAGGCAAGAGCAGGTGACGGTATTGTTTCTCGAAGACCTGCAATGGGCCAATGAAAGTTTAGAGATTCTCAAGCGGCTGAACCGTATCGCGCCTCATCTGCCGCTGTTGATTGTCGGCACATACCGCGACGATGAACGCCCTAATTTGCCGAATCAGCTTCCGCATATGAACTTGATTTCGCTCAATCGTCTGGATAAAGCGGCCATCAGTGACCTTAGCGCCTCTATCATTGGAGAACGAGGTCGCGGCGAACAGGTTGTTGAGCTGCTCGAGCGCGAGTCCGAAGGTAACGTGTTGTTCATCGTTGAAGTCATGCGGGCGCTGGCGGAAAACGCCGGACAATTATCGCGCATCGATACGGCGAACTTACCACCAATGGTGCTGACAGGTGGTGCGATGTTGCAGCGTCGGCTTAAACAAATCCCTGCGGACGCTCACCCCTTGCTGCATGTGGCCGCTGTTGCAGGACGCGAGCTTGATCTGGATGTGCTGCGAGCCGTATCGCCGCAGACCAATCTTGAGTATTGGCTGGCGGACATTTCGTCAATGGTCGAAGTTCAAGATAATCGCTATCGCTTCTCGCACGATAAACTGCGTGAAGGGCTTCTAAGTCTGCTCACCGCCGATCAGCATCGCCATAATCACCATGAACTAGCTATCGCGCTCGAACAGGTGCATCCTGACAATCATACGCTGCTGGCCTTTCACTGGCGCGAATGGGGTGATGCGGCGAAAGAAGCACTGTACTCAAAATCCGCCGGATTGAGCGCACTCGGTGTCGGTTCGTTTCGAGAAGCGATCACGTTTTTGGAGCGGACGGTACAGTTAGCCGAGCAGCTTCAACAGCCCACCATCGAACGATCTGAACTTGAATACCATCTTGGCGTTGCGGCTCTCAGCATGGGGCGAACTTTGGATTCGATAGCCCATTTCGAACAGGCACAGACGATCTTAGGCTTTCCACCGCCAGCGACCAATGGCCGCCTAGCACTGCGAATGCTGCGGGCCTTATCCCGGCAGGTATCGCATCGGATGAGGGTCGACGTTTTTGGACAAACGCTGCCTGTGCATCAACGACATGATGAGTTCGAGCTTTTAGCGCGCATCGGCAATTACATCGGCGTTGGCTACAGCATTACTGGACAGACGTTCAGGTCGGTGAATTCGCTTATCCAATTTATCAATTGGGCGGAGCGAGCGGGCGATACCAGAAACGCGGTTGCGCTGTCGTTCGTCGGGCTTGAATTTGCGGGCGGGATTTTCGGTTTATCGCTGCCAAAACTCGGCGCGATATTCAGTCGCCGCGCCGCTCGACTACGCCCTTTCATCAGCGACAAGAAAGCATTAGGCGAGTCACTTCGTAACAAGGCGCTGCTGGTCGGCGCAAGCGGCGATTGGCCATCAGCGTCGGCGCTGCATGAAGAAAGTGTCAAACTAGCGCGTGAACTCGGCGATGTGCGTCTGCTGCTCACCGGACAATCGCTGCATTTGTTCCTAGCATATTTTTATGCGACAGAATGGGACAGCCTGCTTCCGCTGACTGAAGCGATTAGAGATGTGGCGGCACGTCAGGATGATGCACAGTCGAAAGGATTGGCGATTGGCTGGCAGGTCTTGATTTTGGTGAGTATGGGTAAGCTGGAAGAAGCGCAAGCGCTTAAAGAAAGTAACCGGGATTTCCTCGACTCACTGGATGAACCCGGCGCGCAGCGCTACGTACTCTCTGCGAACAGCCATCTTTTATGGCGACAGGGGCATTTTCAAGAAGCGCTTGCCGAAGCCGAAAAACTGCTGGCGATCATGCCCGCTGTTCCCGCCGAGCCTGCGTTCCTGACATTTCTGTATGCGCTGACTGAGATTTACTTCACGGCGTGGGGAAATGAACCGACGCTGCATCAAGAACGCGCTGTGCAGTTGCTCAAAATGATCGGGACGTATGCGCGACTTTACCCGATGGGGCAGCCTTTTCCGCCCCTTTACAAAGCATGGCAAGCAGGTATCAAAGGTGATGGGAAGGGCATTCAGCAGCACGGCGCGAAGGCTATCCAATTAGCACAACAATTTCGGATGCCGTTAGTTGAAGGCTTGGCACATTACCACATAGCACGCTTCTCTCCAAATCCTGTAAGACATGAACATCTGATCGCCGCGAAATCTATATTCCAACAGCTTGGAGAAGCATGGTATTTTTGTAATATTCAAGAATTACTTGAATAAACGCAATTATCTTCTCTAACGCTGAAGGGGACATCTGGCTCGAACTGGAAAACTGCGAATCGGCGTGATTGGAGCGGGCGCGGCGGGGTTATCGACTGCATGGCTGCTGGACAAAGATCGCTATGAAGTGACCTTGTTTGAAGCGAAAGATCGGCTCGGCGGCCACGCTGATACGGTACAGCATATGTACTACCGGTACAGGATTCTCAAATCATGCAGTAGGTCGGGGTTGTAGATAGACATGAAAAGGGGCATCAGTTGCCTTTACGGATGCCCCTTTTGTTTGGCTATTTGTGGCAAAAATAGCCCTTCTCCTTTACTGAATATTGATGCGTTGACTGGTTTACCCCGACGTTTAGACTCCGTTTCAGCGCAGCCCGATGTGCATTAGCCAAGTCTCCTT
>JACMMD010000516.1 GCA_014379235.1 Anaerolineae bacterium | reverse complement strand
TCGATATACTAGTACATGCTGTTGCGTTCGCCAACCGTGAAGACCTCGGCGGACGCTTCACGGATATTTCGCGGGATGGCTTCAAGCTGGCGCTCGATATCAGCGCCTTCAGCCTGATCGCTATGGCCAAGCGCGTTGAACCACTGATGCCCAATGGTGGCAGCATCATGAGCCTGACGTACTATGCCGCTGAGAAGGTTATGCCTAAGTATCATGTGATGGCGGTAGCCAAAGCAGCGCTGGAAACCATCACGCGCTATCTGGCGAATGATATGGGGCCACGAAACATCCGCGTCAATACTATCAGCGCCGGGCCGATCAAGACCTTAGCAGCGGCGGGTGTCCCCGGAATACGCACGATGCTGCGCTACTCGGAGAAAGCCGCGCCCCTGCGTCGTCTAGTATCGCAGGAAGATGTAGGCAATGCGGCGTTGTGGCTGGCATCAGACCTGAGCAGCGTCGTCACAGGCGAAGTGCTGCACGTCGATGCAGGTTATAACATCCTCGGTTTGACGGTCACAGACGAGGAATTGTCAGGTTTGGCGGATTAGTTCAGCAGTAGGGGCGCAGTGCGCTGCGCCCCTACAACATCTATTGCATGAGGTTGGATTCTAGCGAATTCTGTCTCATGAGCAGCGCCCGCCGCCCGCCTTCGGTCAATCCGGCGGCGATGAGTGCTTTCACGATGTCAATCACGATGAACGGCGCGACACCATTACCCCATGCGCCGAGCCATGTCATACCCGGCGACAGAATTTTCAACACGAAAGCGCCGCACAGGTAAATCACGGCCACGCCAGCGATACCCGCCAGCCAGCGCTGCCAGAGGCGTGTTCCGGCCCGCTCAACCAGCAAACCGGCCACATATGCCGCCGGTATGAAACCGATCAAATAACCGCCAGTGGAACGGATAATCGCGCTAGAGCCGTTGCCATAAGCATCGACAGGCACGTTCGCGGCGATCAGAGCGAAGTAGGCCAGTTGGCTCAACGCGCCGTCACGCCGCCCCAGCACCATACCGGACAGCAGCACAACCAGCACTTGCAGCGTGATCGGTACAGGGCTGTTGATGGGAATAACAATCTTCGCGCTGATGATGGTCAGCGCGGTAAAAAGCGCGATGCCTGCCAGCCGGTAAAGTTGGCTGTAATCGCGTGTTTGCGGAAGTGTACGCAGCATGTTTAGCTTTTAGCCTTTAGCTCTTAGCCTAAAGCAATTAGTCTCTAGCGCGCTGCTATCATAACGATTTATAGCTAACGGCTAATGACTAACAGCTAATGGCTTCTTAGGTTCGATTACCGGGAATCGGTTCGACGATCACTTCGGCATATTGATATTCGGGCTGGCCGCTCTTTGCATTCGTGCCGGACTGCTCCTCGATCAGAGTGACGCGCGTCCCGAGTCCGGCCAGTTCGTAGCGCGTCCACAGTTCTTTCGTGCGATACGACGAGCGGTAGAATGCCAACCGCCCATTGGAGTCGATGCGGCTTAACTTAAAGCGCGCTTTGTTGAAGCTCAAGTTCTTGAGTTCGTTGAGCAGCGCATCACGCTCTTGCTCGTTGAGATAGGCCATTGTGCTTCTTCCTGTCGTGTTCATGGGTGCAAACAAACCGCTATAATTGTATACGTTCTACTCTCTACATCAAAAGGTAGATTTGATGCTGTTTGCGTCTGAGGCTATTCCCGTCGCGGAACTTACCGAAACCATCCGTCAAGTCATCGACATGGATGACCGCTTGCAGGACGTTTGGGTATCCGGCGAAGTGTCGAACATGAGCCACGCCCCATCCGGTCACTGGTATTTCACGCTCAAAGATTCCGAAGCACAGTTACGCTGTGTGATGTGGCGTTCGAGCGTCGAACGGCAGAGCATCACCCCGCGCAATGGCGACGCAATCACGGCACACGGCTACATTAGCGTCTACCCTTCACGCGGCGAATATCAACTCTACGCTGATCGTGTTCGTCCGGCGGGCGTGGGCGACCTCTACGCGCAGTTCGAGAGGCTCAAGGCTCAGTTAGAGGCCGAAGGCTTGTTCGCAGAGGAACGCAAACGCCCTCTGCCGGACTTCCCGCGCATCATCGGCGTTGTCACCTCTGCCGAAGCCGCCGCCTTTCAGGACGTGCAGAACGTCTTACGCCGCCGCTTTCCACTGGCTGAGGTCATCTTTAGCCCGAGCCTCGTGCAGGGCACAGAAGCGCCCGCCCAGATTGTCGCCGCGCTGCAACGCCTGAACCAACTCACACAGGCAGACGTGATTATCCTGTGTCGCGGCGGTGGCAGCATCGAGGACTTGTGGGCCTTCAATGATGAGCGCGTCGTTCGGGCAGTGGTGGACAGCCGCATCCCTATCGTGACGGGCGTTGGCCACGAAACCGACTTCACACTCGTCGATTTCGCATCCGATTTGCGCGCCCCAACCCCCTCAGCAGCGGCGGAACTGGTCACGCCGTTGATTGACGATCTGCGCTACGATGTACAGCGCAGTTTGCAAGATGCCGCAGCGATTTTGCTTGGCAAAGTGTTCAGCCTGCGCGCCGATGTTATCGCTTCGACGCGGACGATGGGCTACGTTTCACCCATGAGCCGTGTTCACAACCTGCGCCAGCGTATTGACGAGCGCAGCGCTCGCCTGTTGAGCGATCAGCAGCGCCGCCTCGCCCTCTTGCGCGAACGTCTCCAAACGCGCACCGCCGCCTTGAACGCCGCCAATCCGCAGGCCATCTTAGAGCGCGGCTACGCCATCATCCGCAGCGACGATGGCGAACTGATTTCGTCGGTGACCAGTCCAGCCGCAAAAGCGGGTATGGGCATCACCATCCAATTACGCGACGGCGAACTCAAAGGCCGTATCGAAAATAAGGACACCGATATTTCATGAACAAGTTAAGCGAACTCTCTTTTGAGACTGCCTATGCCGAACTCGAAACTATCATCACGCAGTTGGAATCCGGCGAATTCCCTCTAGAGGAGTCGGTGACGCTGTTCGAACGCGGGCGCAAGCTGTCTCAATACTGCCAATCGCTGCTCGATAAAGCCGAGCTTCGCATCAATCAACTCAGCGAAGATGGCAGCCTAACGCCGCTCGAATGAACGTTCGAGTGAATCCAGCCGAATCCAACATATCCCAAATTTGGGATATGTCTTGGGATATATACTAACCGGAATTAAACGTAGTGACTGAAACGCCCGCGCTTGTACTTGCCCGCCAGATCGCACAGCGTTACAACCAGCTATCACAGGTCGAAGCGGTGGCGCTGGCCGGTTCGCAAACGACCAGCGCTGATACTCGCTCGGACATCGACCTTTACGTTTACATCACCAGCGAGATTCCGCGAGATGAACGCATCAAAGTTGCGACACAAAACGCATTCCACGCCGAAGTCATAAACGAGTATTGGGAATCCGGCGACGAATGGATTGACGCCACCAGCGGCATACAGGTCGATGTCATCATTCGCCACGTTCACTGGATTGAAGAACAGCTAGAGCGAGTGCTCAAGTACCATCAAGCGTCTGTCGGTTACTCGACATGTTTCTGGTACAACGTCCTGCACTCG
>JACMMD010000515.1 GCA_014379235.1 Anaerolineae bacterium | reverse complement strand
GTTTGACGAGAGCGCATTAGGCATTACCGGCCTTGCGGAAGCAACAGGCCAACTCTGGGTAACGACCGACGGCACACTTGTTCGTCTGACATTGGTCGCGACTGGCGGGGCAGATTATTTCGGTGCGGGTATAGAAGGAACGCTCAACTGGGACTATCAACTCACCGATGTGAATCAGCCAGTCACGGTAACGCTTCCTGTCGGATGCCCTTCTGGCATCACCAATATCCCCCTCTTGCCTGACGCGACAGATATTATCCAATTACCCGGCATGACGAGCTATTCGACACTCACAGACCTGCCTGACACAACCGCATTCTATCAGGCGCAGCTTCCCGCCACAGATGAACAGTCGCTCACGCCTGTTACCGATACAGATACAACGACAGTGATCGATTTCACACAGGATGACCAGCGCATCACAATTGTTATGAGCAAGTCTGAAAGCGGCACGCTTGTTCACATTATGAGCGCATCAATCGCGGTTGAGGCACCAGCTGGCGCGACCACTGACGTGTTGACAGTCGCAACCGCCTCTGGCTCTGTCGATATTCCACTGTTACCCGATGCCACTAGTGTGATCAAGATGCCGAATGGGATCGGCTTTAACACAGACATGGACATCGACAGTGCGGCTTTATTTTACGACGAGGAGCTGATCGCGCTCGGCTTTCAACTCGATCGTCCTCTGTTTAAGTTGGGTGGAACAAGCTACCTGTACTATACCCTGGATAACACATTGATAATCATCCTGTTGACTGAATCCGCTGAGGGCAATAATGTTTTCATTTCGGCCCAATAGCGGCGCGTGAAACAGGCACAATCGTTGTTAATGAAGCGACAAAGGTGAGAAAACGATTGTTTACCGAAGACATTGCTAGGATTTGGACATGACAAACACACCCTTGACGTTGGGGATATTCTGAATGAAAGACGCTTCTCCGGCGTTCTGATCGAAAAAATGGCCGTTTTTCTGCGCCCGCAATGTGCTAAGCGGAATAAATTGATTTGATTCTAGTATTGGCCGCGCAAAGACTCAACCGTAACCTCATCGATGTGGACAGGATTCATTAGTGCCCGACCGACCAGATCAGGCAATAATGTCTTGCAATTATACAGGCGTGTTGGCTAGATGCGGGCTGTTTGTGTCTCCAATGTCTGCTTCATCAGTTATGCCCCCTGCTCGACAAGTGCTCTGATAGAAGGGGCGAGTTCATCAGGCAGAACCTCCGTGAGCCAGACGATTTCAACTTGCACCAATGGTTATGTAAAAGGATACAGATATGAGTCAGGATTCGCTGCTTTCGCCCGCCGTGCTTGCCCAGAATTATGAACGCTACCTTGTGCCTGCGCTCTTTCGCCCCTGGGCCGATATTCTGCTCGACTATGCCAAACCTCAGCCGGGAGATCGCGTTTTAGATATTGCTTGCGGGACAGGCATCGTTGCACGCTAGATTGCGCGCCATCTGGGGGAACAGGGCCATGTCGCCGCCCTCGATCTCAATCCTGCTATGCTGGCCGCCGCCCGTTCGTTGGGTGACTCAGAAGGGGTTCTCGTCGAATGGCATCAGGGCAGCGCCTTAGAGCTTCCTTTCCCAGATCAAAACTTTGATCTGCTAGTGTGTCAACAGGGTCTCCAATTCTTCCCTGATCAGCCGCTTGCCTTGCGCGAGATGCATCGTGTTCTTGCACCGCACGGACGGGTGGTCATCAGCATCAATCAATCGTTAGAGCACAATCCGCTCTATGAGACGTTTAATGCCGTGTTTACGCGTCATACCGGTACGCCGAGCCTCGCTGCGCCCTTTGCCTTTGGCAACGAAGCGAAGCTCCAGAGGCTTTTGTCGGAGGCGGAATTTAGCAGTATCAGGGTTGAGCGTGTATCGCTTCCAACGCGATTCAAGTCGGCGAATGATTTTGTGCAAGGCACGATCCTGGGATCAGCCGCAGTTATACCCGGGTTTGCCCAATTGAACGCGGCACACCGCGAGGCACTCATGCAGAACGTCTTGCAAGAGATGCGTGATGTTCTGGCGTCGTATACAAAAGAGAATCACGCCTTCGATTTTTCTGTTGTTGCGACCATTGGGCATGCCGAGGTCGAATAAAGCGTAAGGGCATCGGCATTTATGTGTCACTATGGTTATGAGACGCGGCAATATAAGAGTTTGGGATAAGAAGC
Source organism: Anaerolineae bacterium (assembly GCA_014379235.1). Taxonomy (GTDB): domain Bacteria; phylum Chloroflexota; class Anaerolineae; order Aggregatilineales; family Phototrophicaceae; genus JACMMD01. The sequence continues at coordinate 2,079 of JACMMD010000515.1, read as the reverse complement.
GGCCTCCAGAGAGAAAAACACCTCAATGGAGGCTGCGTTGGTGGGCTGCCGTTGGAAACTTTATTCCGTCAAGTCCACCATGAGGAGTTGGCTGTAGCCGCCGTTGGCATCTGAAATGATCAGTTGACCCTCTGGAAGTACTGCGAGTGACACTGTAAAGCTCAACTCCTCCGAGTTGAATTCTGATCCCCAATCCATTCTCTGCTGTGCCTTGCCGAACTGGGCCAACACCTGACCTTCTGCATCATATTTATACACAGCCGCCACGAGCGATCCATCTTCAGCGGTAGAATTGCCGCCAATATACACATGGCCCTCGGCATCCACAGCCACGCCGTGAACGTTCATCAAACGCTCTTGCAGAAAATCCTGCGCGAAATTTTCGACCACAATGTTTCCTTCGGAATCCAGCACACGAATCGTTCCAGCACCTGCGATATACAGATTGCCATCAGGGCCAAAGGCAAAATCAATGAGTCCGCTCGATAAGGTTCTGTCTCCCATCGTAAAGGACCGCACAAATTCGCCTTCTGGGGTGAAAACCTGCATCTCGGTGTTGGCGCTGGAGTACATCACATACACATTCCCATCCGGGCCCACCTCAAGTTCATTCGGGCGCATGTCGGTGGTCGGGCGATTGGTTGTATCGGCAGCAATGGACTGTAGGATGCTGCCCTCTGGATCGAGCAGATAAACGGTGAAGGTTTTAGAATCGGCGACCCACACGCCGCCTTCACCCGCTGGCGCAACGTCATCATATTGGATGACAGTGCCGGTATCATCCAGAATGGCATCTTGCAGTTCCCCTGTCTCCGCATCAAAAATCAGCACACTCGAAAAATTTGCGACGTAAATATGACCGTCGTCATCCGCCGCCACGTTGAGAAAGATTACCGGGTTACGCGCATCGCCTATGTAATCATTTTCAGCACTCATCTGCCAATCGACATTATCGCTGGTGTAGGTGATGATCGGCTCAGTTTGCGCTGCAACTGTGAAGGAGATCGCTACGAGCAGCAGGCCCATTATTCCCAGCCATTTATGAATCATCATGACACTCCATTTCAACGGATATAACAGATTCTATGTTGAACCGAGCGTAAACACGAATCGCGTGACCATCTCTCTACGCAGAGCCATGCTTCTCATGAAATGTGCGGTTGTCGTGGGGGCTTGTTCGCGCTCAAACAGGCCATAAAAGCTTCCCTCCCACAAAAGGTAAAAAGTGTACGGTAAGAGTCGGAAGCAAGTGATAAAGTTGATTTTTAGAAGTCTGTCCCAGGCATAATCCCCTGCGAAACGCATTGAAGATGTTCATCCATAGTTTCGACCTATATGACTGGAGTAGAAAAAACTCCGACACGATAAGACGCGTAAATCTGTGACCCATTTGTACGTTTACTCCGACACGTCGTTGCCAAAAGATGGTCGAAACGTGTCAGAGTAGACAAGTACTCCGACACGCTCTTGATCCCTCAAGCCACCTGCTTTTCTTAACGTACACTTTTTACCCTTTGTGGTGGGGAGGCTATAAGGAGCAGAAAAAGTCGTTAATCCATTTTGAAACTACACCGCTAAAAATCGGCGGCTGGAGCATTCTCAGATTGCCCGAAAGCGCAAGCGCAGAGCTTTCATCACGGGGTATGGCACTGGTGGAGGGAACGATTAACGATTTCCGATCAATCATCGTGCTGGAGCCGGATGGCTAGGGAAGCCACTTAGCGCCGAAACGCGACATATTCGACTTTTTCGGCCCCGCTCAGCACCGTCGAGCGGGGTTGTTTGGGACCTATGGGCAGATCCTGCACGTCAGGGCGGTATTTCCACTTGCTGACGGTTTTGGGTTGAGGCCGTGCTGCTTGACGAGCGTTCTTATGCTCGCTTGACTGTCTTAAAGTGCGTGACGAACTGCCGCTGTCGTGCGGGCATTGCCATGTAATACGTGTCCCATACTTGCCCTGTTTCTCACACGATAGCTAGCGCCACTCTGTACCAGTATATCCTCGGACTATACAACTAACTTCCATTCCTCTGATCGCTTTTTCAATCTTGGAGTACGGGTGTGATTGCATACCGTTC
>JACMMD010000514.1 GCA_014379235.1 Anaerolineae bacterium | reverse complement strand
TTTCGCCGCAGCGTCCGTAATCCTCGCGGAACATGCGGTTGACCAACTTTTCGATGTTGAATGGGTCGCTGCCAAGCACGTAGCGCGGAATCGCTTCGGATAGATAGCCCGCTACCGCGTCATCGCGGCCTATGACTCGTGATTCACCGACACCCACCAGTCCCTCGTCGGTCTCGACTTTCACGTAGGTGAGGTTGCGCCATTCTGTGCCTAAAACCATCGGGGTAACGCTGCTGATTTTCATGAGTTAACTCTCTGATATTTCATTTTTGCCGTCATCGAGGCGAACATTGACGCTCCACTGGTGGAATTCTCCCGGTGCAAGCTGGCTGATGCGCTGATTATCGTAGGCAATGGTCAGCGCGTCATAGAAGGCATTGGTGGGTTCGAGCGCGACTGTCGGCACAGTGGCGGAATGACCTTCGTCTATCCATATGCCGAGATAGGGCAGCTTGGCGCTGTCCCAACTGAGGCGCAGCCACGCACCCATATCGCGCTGGCGCAAACCCGCCCAAGCGATAGGCAGTTCAGGCTGAACGTAGAATTTGCGGCAGTCCTTGAGATCAACCGGCCCGACATGGCTCAAGTCCCACTGCTTGCCGTCATCGGTTATTGCTGCAGGCCACGGATAACGTTTGCCATGCTCGCCCCAAGGCGCTCGATTATGGACGTTGTAGACTTCGCTCACTTTTGGCGGCAGCACGATCTCGGTTTCTTCGTTGACCGCAAACAGCGGATGCGCGGCCCAGAGGTAGGGCATCGTTTCCGAACCGAGATTGGTGACGCTGTAACGCAGGCGCAGCGTTGACGGCGTTTCGAGCGAGGCAGTGCGTTCCAAGCGATAGGGCAAGGCGATGCCACGAACGCTCAACACCAGTTCACCGGGGCCGCCGGATTCTTTGGCCCATGGCAGCGCCCAAACTTCGCCGTGATCGGGCAGCATACGTCCCTGATACACGCCGGGAACAGGATAGCTTACGGCGATGATCGTCGGGAACATCTCGTCCCATGCGTTCATGTCGTAGTCAGGGAATGACGCAGCATAAGGAATCGAGCGTATTGGTGTGCGTGTGGGCGGTATCAGCCATTCGCGCTTGACACGCTTATCGTAAATCGAGGCGATTTTCGCGCCAAGCTTGGGCACGATGACCACGCGCATAGCATCGTTTTCGAGTGTCCACGCGCTGAGGTTGTGCCACGCACTGTCGCGGATGCTGGTGTTCGTCATCGGCCAATCCTCTCAAGTGATGCGGCAAACTGTTCAAAAAGGTGTCCCGTAGGGGCAGGTCTCAGACCTGCCCCTACATAGACCAAGCTAAACGAGTATAGCCTACACTCCCGTTTCGCTGCTGGCAAAACGCGCCAGTGCTTCGCCCGCCACCAAGCGACCAACGGCCAAGCCAGTTTCGTTATCGCTGCGAAAGTGAATACCACCGTACAAGCGCGATAGTGCTGCTTCTTCGGCCCATGCGGTGAGCTGTTCGGCATCATCGGGAAAGAAGTGGCCGAGTACCACTGCTGCCGCGCTCGATGTGGTAGAGTGCCCGGACATGTAAGATGGAAATGGCGGCGTGTAAATATACGGCTGCCAGTCGGGGTCTATGAGGCGTTGAATCGCGGTGATCGGGCGCAGTGACCAGTAGGTGAATTTCGCGTCCCACAGCGCAGTAAAAGCGTCTGCCTGAGCGGTATTGAGTGCGGCGAAAATCCGCGCTGTTTCAGCGCTGTTCAGACCCGCGTCTCGCACGAGTTCGAGCGCGATGGCGTTCCAGTGTCCCGGCGGCGTATAGGTGCCGTTTTTGTCCTGCCAGAAACTGGCGATCATCTGCTGTTCGAGCGTCAGATTTTGCGTGACATCGTAGACCTCTTGCACTTCGGCCATGAATTCCGGCGAACCATACTCTGGCGGCAGGCCGGGGCGGAATTGATCGGGGCTGGTCAGATTCCACGTCTGCCATTGGCCGGCCATCGGCTCGGTTGGGCCGTTGAAGGCCGGCGCTTCGGGTATCCAATATTGATCCCCCTGTGGAATTTCGCCCTCGAACACGGCATCCGAGCCGTCGGATTGTCCTCTAGCGATGACCAATTCGCCGACCTGCCGCCCTAAGGCGAGACCGGCATCATTAAAAAATTGAAGACTTGCACCGGCCCATAAACGCGACTCAGCGGCTTCTGCGGCCCACACCGCGAACTCGGCGGCTTGATCGGGAAAGAGATAGGTCAGCACGGTTGACGCCGCGCCCGCAACGACGGCATGTTCGGCGGGATAAGTCGGGTTGCTATCGCACGGCACGACAGGTTGCACCCCGGTCTCATGCAAACAAGCGACTGCCGAGAACATGGGTTCGAGCTGTGAGGTGGCAATCATCGCTTCGTACATCGCCACGCTCACCAGAGCATAGGCGCGGGCAGCACGCGGCGGGTTCATGTGATGCTCTAGAACGCTGCTCATGGTAATTTCAATCCATGGCCCGACGGCTGAACCATCGTCCCACTGGCGAATCATGGCGAGTTCGTCCGCGCCGCGAGTTTCTTGCATCGCTAACAGCATATCGAGTTCAGCACGGAAGCCTACGTCGTCGGGTTGTCCTGCGCCGCGTGGCACGAACGACTCGTCTAGCACCCACGACGGCCACGCGCTTACGTCTGGCGTAGCAAAATCTCGCTCGTAGACACCTTCGGGCAGCCCGCGACCAAAAGTGATTTGCAGCGGCGCGGAGATTGGGGCGCTGTCGGTCTCGAAGGTACAGTTTAGCAGTCCGTCGCCATAGGGCGGTTGGTAACTGTGGCGCGCAGTTTCCAGCATATAGCCCGCCGTCCATGCGAATTCTTCGCGCAGTTCAGGCTGCGATAAACGGTCAGCCGATTCAACGGCGCGTTCGGAGATAATGGCCAGCGGCTTCGACTCCAGCGCCCATGCATCAATCGGGTAGGGTAGTCCAAGAAGCTGTGTAGCGATGTCGAACTGCATCGTAAGACTGTCAGGGGCGCGATCTAACGCAAGCGGCGATAGGCGAACCGTCGCTGATTCCTGTGTTTCGGCATTCTGGCAAGCGAGGCTCACCACCGGACGATCTGCGGTTTCGCCATCAAGCCCATTGATTCGCAGTGTGAGCAGGTCATCGAGCGCGTTTATGTCAACCGTGCCTTGATCGGCGGTGATGCTCGGCAGCGTCCAATGCAGAGTGATGTCTTGGGCGTGGGTGACGGTTATGGACAGCGCCATTGTGAAAACAACGATCAATGTTAGAAGAACGAAACGGCGTGTTTGCATGATGAAAGCTCCCTGCTGTTAGTTTGCTACCAATCGGCGATTGAGCCATCGGGATGGAAGTAGCGGGCCTCGTCTTCCGGCTTGTACGGATGCTTGGCGGCCTCGCGCTCGTTGATTTCAATGCCGATGCCGGGACGTGTCGGTGGCAAGACGTAGCCGTTCTGGATTTGCAGCGGGTCGTCCACCACGTCGTTACGCCACGGAACATCGCTCCGCATCAGTTCTTGAATGAGAAAGTTCGACGTACAGAAGCCGATTTGAATATTGACCATCGTCGCCAGCGGCCCCAGCGGGTTGTGCGGAGCCATCGAAATGAAATAGGTTTCGGCCATCGCCGCGATTTTCTTGATCTCACTGACACCGCCACAGTGACACACGTCCGGCTGAATGATGGCGCAGGCGCGCTTTTCCAAAATCTCGCGGAACTGCCAGCGCGTGACCAGTCGTTCGCCTGTGGCTACTGGAATGGTAATGGCGCGGGCGACTTCGACCATCGCATCGACGTTCTCCGGCTGGCAGGGTTCTTCAAAAAACCATGGCCGGAAGGGCGCGAGCGCATGGGCATATTGGATGGCCATGGCCGGCGTGGTGCGTCCGTGCAGGTCGATCATGATTTCCACGTCGTCGCCAACGGTTTCGCGGACGGTTTGCATCAGGTTGATAGCGTCTTTAATATTCTTCGCGCCGTCGAGCATTTCGGTTCGCGGCACGGCCAAAATCTTGAGCGCCGTAAAACCTTCGTCGAGGCTTTCTTGCGCCCTTGCTGCGAAAGAGTCGGAGTTCGCCTGATTGTAGACAGATTCAGTCGAGCCGCCGCCGAGGTGGTCGTAGACGCGCAGTCGGTCACGCACTTTGCCGCCGATCATCTCGTACAACGGAACGCCATAGT
>JACMMD010000513.1 GCA_014379235.1 Anaerolineae bacterium | reverse complement strand
TTGTGCTGCCGAACCTGAGCATCGCCAGCTTCGGCGCGGTCAAAACCGTGCTGCTGTTCTCGTGGGCATCGGACATCCGCGACCTCGACGGACAATCAATCGCGCTCACCAATCACTCGGCTACCTGTGTGGCGCTGCTCAAAGTGCTATGCCGCGAACGCTACGGCATCACGCCGAATTTCGTCACCACGCCGCAGCATCTACCGAGTATGTTGGCCGAGCATCAAGGCGCGTTGGTCATTGGCGACGACGCGCTGGTCGAAAGCGCCCATCATCGCGCACTCAGCGGCCCGCACGGTTGGGGCTTGCCGTATATTTACGATCTTGGCGATGAATGGCTCAAGATGACCGGCCTGCCATTCGTGTTCGCGCTGTGGGCGGCCCGCCGTGATACCGCCGCCGCCATGAATGAAGTCGGCGTATTCGATGCGCTGTATGCGTCAACGGCTGTCGGCACCACCGACTTAGCGCGTGAAGAATTGGCCGATGCCTACGCGCCTAAATTGGAACTTCCGGTTGGCGTATGCCGCCGTTACCTGCGCGACCTGCGCTATGACCTAACCAATGATGATCTCGCAGGCTTGAAGCTGTTCCTTGAATTGTCGCTCAAGGATGAGGGCTTCACATGGGACAAGCTGGAATTCTGGCCAGCGCGAGAATTAGCGATATAGCCGCTATTGTAGGGGCAAGGCGCGCCTTGCCCCTACCGATGACATCTGAACGACGACACGGGGAACAAAGACATGACCGACACCAACATTCGAACGCAAATTGACGAAGCGCTCACACGAGTCCATGACGGCGAACGCATCAGCTACGACGACGGACTGCTGCTCTACCAACATGCCGACGTGCTGGATATCGCGGATGCGGCCAACGCTCGCCGCCAGCAGTTGAACCCCGGCGATGTGGTGACCTACCTCATTGACCGCAACATCAACTACACCAACGTCTGCATCACCGACTGCCAGTTCTGCAACTTCTACGCGCAGCCCGGTGATACGACTAAAGGCTACATCAACAGCAAGGCGATCCTCGGCAAGAAGATCGAGGAAACGCTGGCGCTCGGCGGCACGCGCATTCTGATGCAGGGCGGTCATCACCCTGATCTGCCGCTCGAATACTACATCGACCTCGTGGACTGGATTCACCGAACTTATCCGGCCATCGCAATCAACGCCTTTTCACCGAGCGAGATTCAGCATATCGGCTTTGTCAGCGGCGAAAGCTGGCACAGCATCCTGACCAAGCTCAAGGCGGTGGGTATGACCGGACTTCCCGGCGGCGGCGGCGAAATCCTCGACGACGAGATTCGCAAGCGCGTTTCGCCCAAGAAAATTATGACCGACGATTGGTTCGGCGTGATGAAAGTCGCGCACGAACTCGGCTTGACGACCACAGCCACGATGGTCATTGGCTTCCGCGAAGAACTGCGCCACCGCATGAACCACTTGCAGCGTCTACGCGACGAGCAGGACGACAGTCTCAAGCGCTTCGGCACGGGCTTCAATGCCTTCATTAGCTGGTCGGTGCAGATCATGAACACGCCGCTGGAAAAGAGCAAGTTCGCGGCGGAATACGGCGCGACCAGCACCGAATATCTGCGCCACACGGCCATCGCCCGCGTCTTCCTCGACAACTTGCCGCACATCTCGGCAAGCTGGCCGACACAGGGCGCGAAGGTCGGGCAGATGGCGCTGCATTTCGGCTGTGATGATTTCGGCAGCACCATGATCGAGGAGAACGTAGTATCAGCCGCAGGCGCGATCACGAAGGTCATGCCCGCGATGGAACCGCGAGAAATCCACCGTCAAATCCGCGAGGCCGGTTTCATCCCCGCGCAGCGCGACACCGACTATCACACGATGAAGGTCTACCCGAACATCAGCGACGATGACACGCTGGTTGATCTTGAGGACGTGCTGAACCCCAAGGCTGACGCAGACGCGAACGGCGGCAACTGGCAGCCTCTCACGCTGGTGTAAATGAGCAATATTGCGGTAGGGGCACGGCATGCCCTGCCCCTACAACCACCGCCTAAGCGAACCCACCAGCGCATTCTCATCGTGCTGGCGTTTCTATTTCTGCTGATCGTCGCCGCCGCGCTGCGCCTGCTGATCTTCGACCACTATCTGCCTTACATTGAGGACGGCAACGAGCAGAATATGTTCCTGCTGACGCAGCATTGGCGCGGTGTCGGCGCGGATATTTACGGCTACAACATTCAATACGTGGTGGATTGGCTGCACGGTTATCCGCCGCTGTATCTATGGTTGAACGCCCTCACACAGCAGGCTACCGAAGCGCTTGCGCCGGGGCAATGGTTGTTCGCGCCGGATTATTTCTACACGGCGCGGCTGCTGGCGGCGCTGTTTAGCATTGTCACAACCGCGCTGGTGGTGAGCATCGGCTGGCAAACAGGCGGCGCGGTGGCAGGGTGGTTCGCGGGGCTGATCTGGGCGCTGTCACCGATTGTTCTGCTTGAAGACAGCGCCGCTGTGCCAGACCCGTTCGTGTTCTTCACCTGTGCGCTGTCGCTGACGTTGGCGCTCAGGGCGTGGACGCTGCGAAATCCGCTGTGGTTGTTTGCGAGCTTTCTCGCGGCGCTGCTGACAATCCTGTTCAAATACAGCCACATTTACGTCTTCATCCCGTTCAGTATTGTGACACTGATCTTCCTGCGCGAGAAACCTAAACGCACACTGGCGTGGATCGCGCTGGAAATCGCTGTCGGCTTGATCGCGGCGGCCTATCTGGTGTTTGGTTATGGTGCGCTCGGCGTCTCCAACCGCGAGGCCGATCAGTTTCAGCAGCGCGGCATCGAGTCGGTGTTGAGCCTTGATCGCAACTTGAACAATGTGCGTATGGCGCTGTTGACGTTCTCACAGTCGCCCATTTTGGCGCTGTTGACGGGCATCGTCGTCATCGGTGGCATTGCCGCGTACATCACTGCGCGTCGGGGCGGTGGGCGCGTGTTGGATTGGCGGCGCGTGGGGTTATTGGCGCTGTACAGCGTGGCGGGGATTATCGTTACGTCGGGATTCAGCCGCGTATTTGAAGGTAACATTCGCTATGTTCTGCCCGTGACGATGGCGCTGGTGATACTGTGGAGCGCGGGTGCAGCGCAGATTATTATCACATTCGGTAGGGGCACGATGCATCGTGCCCCTACAATCGCTCTTCTAACGGTTCTCGTTAGCGCCGCTTTGCTTCCCGGCGCGGTGTCGATGATTCAGCAGTATCAACT
>JACMMD010000512.1 GCA_014379235.1 Anaerolineae bacterium | reverse complement strand
TCACGCCCTGCATCGGTAAGGTGATAAATTTTCTTATTGGGGTTCTCGTCCTGAACCACATATTCGATCTCGACCCAACCGAATTCATGCAGCTTATACAGCGCCCGGTAAATCTGGCTTTGTTCCGTCGGCCACATGTACTGCATCACGTATTGAAAAAACTTATTTAGATCGTAGCCGGAGAGCGGTTCATCTTTCAAAACGCCGAGCAAGATATGTTGGAGTGACACTTTCAGCTATCCCTCGTTTAGTTGAATGGCCGCGCCTATAGTTTACTGTACCTTATCAGGCATTGGCCGGGCGGGGACTTTCCGGCGATGCGCTTGGCCTTGGCCACCAGCGAGGATGGCATAAACTGGTCACGCGATTAACGGGGGACGATCTTTAGCGCGGCAGAAATTCCCGACGCCAAAGCCTTCTATTTCACCAACATCACCTATCACGATGGCACGTACTATCTGTATGTCGAAGCCGCTCCAGTTAGCCCCGATGTGACCGATATCTACGCACTCACTGCCGAATCATTATTCGGTGGAATGTAGCCTCGCAGCGCAGAACGCAGCAGGGGCGCAATAGTTTGCGCCCCTACTTATTCGAACTCGATGTAGCGCTTCCAGCCATCCGGGCCATTGCCCACTGCGATGACTAGATAGCTTGTGCGCGGAGTTTTCGGCTCCCATCGCAGCTTCATGCCGGCCTCGTTCGGCAGGCGGTTACCTTTGCGATGATTGCAAGCGTAGCAAGCGCAGGCCGTATTCGTCCACTGATCGCGCCCACCGCGTGAACGGGGTACGATATGATCGACAGTCAGGTTGGCTTTGGTTATCACCTTGCCCTTGACCGAGCCGCCGGGTTGAACGCCGCAGTAAATACAGGTGAAATTATCGCGGATGAGTACGCCGCGTCTGCTCCAATGAGCGCGTCGGCGCGGGACGTTGATGAACGTCCGCAGCGCGATAACCGATGGGATAGGGTACTTATCTCGAACAGTGCGTAGGAATTGGCCGCTCTGCTCGATCACGACAGCTTTACCCGCCAGCAGCAAATTGATTGCGCGGGGGATGGTGATAACCGACAGTGGCTCCCATGTGTTGCCGTTCAGGAGCAGAACGTGGCTTTGTAGTGCTTGACTCATGAACTCGACTTCTGACCCTCACTCACTAATGAGCGCCGTCTTGCGCCATAATTCACGAAACTTTATGCGAATTATATCGCAACTTTATTAGCCGCGCTTTAAGTTTCCCCTTAAATCACCCGTTTTTGGACACAGTTGGGCGACGAGGGAGCCGAGCCAACACCCATATACCGCCCGTAAGACTCCCTCGCCGCAACTGGTCTGGTTATGCGTGGATTGGTTCCCCCGCTGACTTCGCTTGATGTTCTAGGCGAGGCATGCCTCGCCCCTACAACATTTTCAATTCCATAGCTATTGTTACGCTAAATCACTGACCCGCTGGAATGTTCTCGTGTGCGCTGTGCCGGAAACCATTTCCGGCGCTACCATTAAATCTCGCCCGTTACTGCTTATTGTCATTCTGTGAACGTGCTGTTCTGTTCGTTATTGGGTCTGACCCACGCTCTCACGCCAGGCGAGCGTAGTGTCAAGGTTTATTGCCGATGCCGTAAACGGTTGATACTGTTGGCGGTTCCCGCCATCTCCGTCTGCCACATCAGGGCCTTTCTGGTCGGTCTCTAACCCGACTCGCTCGTCCAAACTTTCGGCATGAATGCGCTTCGATAGCATTCGCAGTGAACGCCATCCCGTGAGAACAGTCGCATACGCACCGCCACGCCCGGTTCTGGTGTTTGTATGCTTGTGCATCGTCCATCGTTCCTTTCTTCGTTCCCGCTCTCGTAGCGGGTACCGTTGTATGACGAGTTCCACGACGCCGTGGTTCCCGTGCAAATAAAAAGGGGCGTGAGCTTTTTCGTTTCTGCTCACCCCCCTTCTAGGAAGTCGTCCGTATGTCGATTGACTCTACGGTTTTCGTCTCCATGAAGGGAAGTGACCGAGCGTGACGTCCACGCTACCATCAAACAGGCCGCGCTCTGACACCAACACTGTCGCCGACATCGCCAGATAACTAATGTGGCACAAGGCCCAATTAGCGCTCGTTAGCGATAATCTGCTATTCAGTTGTTTGGTGGTCGCTTGCGCGATGCCAGCTATATGGCTCGCAGACATACACATTCTCCTTAACCGCGAAAAAAGCATCTGTGTCTTTATAACCGACGGCTTCTGCACATGGCAAAAGGCGCTGTTATAAACACCCAACGTCTATATGATAATATTACAATAATGATGCCCCGTCAAGTAAGATGTAACGTTGTTTGGTGTTTCAAATTCGTTATAGACATTAATGCCGTGTAGGGGTGCCATCATTTGTAGGGCACGGCATGCTGTGCCCCTACCCCCATGGTTTCCACTAACCCTATCCAGTGCGGGACTTGACAAGCTGCGAACAGGAATCGCATAATATCGTTGATTAAAGGCTGTGACGGAGATAAGTACATAACATTCGCGCCTTTCAGGGAGTCGGGGTCATGACTGAGAACCCCGGCAGGCTGCCGTTATGGAAATTCACTCCTGAGCCGACGGGTGAAGGTGGATGAGTATATCCACTTGTAGTCCGCTCCGCGCAGTCCCGGCGTAACAGGGCAGAATGAAGCGGGCCAGTCGATGGTTGGCTGGTCAAGCAGGGTGGTAACGCGGGAGACATTTCTACTCTCGTCCCTGATTTTCTTGGGACGGGAGTTTTTTATTTAGTCGTCAGTAAATGTAGCGAGTGTTTGTCCCTCGTTTTAACTGACGACTGACAACTAACAACGGAGAACTGGAGAATCACATGCTCGAACAACTGGAATCATTGAGTGCCGCCGCGCTGGCTGAACTGGAAACCATCAATTCCAGCGATGCCCTGCGCGAGTGGGAAAGCAAATATCTCGGCAAGAAAGGCAGCGTGATCGAGCTTGTCCGCAGTACGGGTAAGCTCCCCGCAGAAGAACGCCCGGCCTTCGGCAAGCGCGCCAACGAGATCAAGACCAAGCTCGAAGCCGCCCATGCTGACCGCGAAAAGCTCATCCACGACCAAGAACTCGCGCAGGACTTGGAAGGTGGCGAGGTGGACATCACCCTGCCGGGGCGTCCACGTCAGGTTGGCGGGCTGCATCCATCGACGCAAACGCTCCGCAATTTCTACAGCATCTGGGCGGACATGGGCTTTCAGGTCTATCGCAGCCGTGATGTCGAGGATGACCTGCACAACTTCGAACTGTTGAACTTCCCACCACATCATCCGGCGCGGGATATGCAGGATACGTTCTACACGACAACGCCCGATGTCATCTTGCGAACGCATACATCGCCGGGCCAGATTCGCGCCATGCAGGAATTTGGCGAAGGCGGCACACAGCCCATTCGCGTCATCCTGCCGGGGATGTGCTACCGCTTCGAGCAAATCACTGCCCGCAGCGAAGTGCAGTTCCATCAGGTCGAAGGCTTGGCCGTCGGGCGCAACATCCGCATGAGCGACCTCAAGGGCACAATCGCGGCCTTTGCGCGGCGTATGTTCGGTGAGGCCGCCAAAGTGCGCTATCGTGCGTCGTACTTCCCCTTCACCGAGCCGAGCATGGAAGTCGATGTCGAGTGCTTCCTGTGCGGCGGCGAAGGCTGCCGCGTGTGCAAGTATGCGGGCTGGCTGGAGATCGCGGGCAGCGGCATGGTGCATCCAACCGTGCTGCGAAACGGCGGCTATGACCCGACGCAGTGGAGCGGCTTTGCGTTCGGCATGGGGCCGGAGCGTATCACCATGCTCAAGCACGGCATCGAGGACATTCGCTACTTCTGGAGCAACGATCTGCGCTTCCTAGAGCAGTTCTGAGTTTCGGGAGAAACATAATGACAGATTACGTCAACGTTTGGCACACTATAATTTCTGACCCATACAAATCATGGGTGTTGTTCGAGAACGGCACGTGCGTGATCCTTATGGAACCAGAAGACGATCTATCCAAGCACGCCCAAAAGCTGCTTTCCGAGTATGGGACAGTCTTTGCCGGGTCATCTTTCGGCGATATGAACGTCATTGATCTACAGAACTTTCCCGGATGGGTCGTTGTCGGACATCATCGGGACATCCTAAACTATGTCTCACCGGATGAAGTTGAAACCGAGAATGCACAAGCAGCGACCAAGATGAACCTTGCCACCGGACTCATTGGGCGACAGCACCGACATGACGACGCTGCAAATTTGAAGGTGGTTTATATCAATGACAAGCGGCAAGTGTAAGACGAAAACACGCTTTACATTGTCGGCCAACACTGCTGCTTTTCACTCTGAACTCAGTACCCTGTACTGCTAAAAGCTAATTGCTAAAGGCTGAAAGCTAAAATGCTCGTACCGCTATCATGGCTGAAAGAATTTGTAGACATCGACGTGCCCGCCGAACTGTTGGCCGAACGGCTGACGCTGGCCGGGCTGGAAGTCGGCAGCATCACCTATCTCGGCGTACCGCAGGGCCACGTTGAAGGCATTCGCTGGCCAACATCCGAACATCTCGTATGGGATCGAGAAAAGCTGCTGCTCGGCGCGATTCGTGAAATCAAGGCGCATCCCAACGCAGACCGTCTCGTGCTGGCGATGGTCGATTACGGCGGCGCGGAACTCGAACAATGCGTCACAGGCGCGCCAAACCTGTTCGAGTACAAAGATAAAGGCCCGCTCGACAAGCCGTTGTGGACGGGCTTTGCCGCCGAAGGCGCGGAAGTCTGGGACGGCCACAGCGACGAACCCAAGCGCATGATTCTCAAAGAGAAGCCCCTGCGCGGCATCCCCAACCGCAGTATGGTGTGTTCCGAGAAAGAACTCGGACTGTCCGCGTCGCACGAGGGCATCATCCTGTGGCAGGATGATCCCGGCTTCGCGCCGGGTACGCCGCTTCAAGATGTGATCGGTGACATCATTTTCGAGATCGAACTCACGCCCAATGTCGCCCGCGCCTTCAGCATTCTCGGCGTGGCGCGAGAAGTGGCCGCCCTGCTGGATAAGCCCTTGCGCGAACCATCGTATGAGGTCGTGGCCACAGGCAAGCCGATTGATGGTGAAGTCGCGCTCGAAATCCTTGAGCCGGAACTCAACCCGCGCTTCACGCTGGCACTGCTGCGAGACGCCGAAATCAAGCCATCGCCGGAGTGGATGCAGCGCCGTTTACAGTTGGTCGGCCAGCGCCCGATCAACAACATCGTAGACGTGACCAACTACATCACCTTCGAGATCGGTCAGCCGCTCCACGCCTACGACTACGACAAATTGCGCGAACGGGCGAAGGGTACAGCGCTGCACATCGTCACGCGCTTGCCCAAACCCGGCGAGACGTTAGAAACGCTGGACGAAGCCTCGCGCAAATTGGACGAGCACAACATCCTCGTGGCCGACGATGTTAGCGCGCTCGGTCTTGGCGGCGTGATCGGCGGCGCGGATACCGAAATCAGCAATACAACTCGCACGGTCTTGCTCGAAGCGGCAAACTGGAACTTCATCAACATCCGCCGAACGATGCGCTCACAAGGATTGCATACTGATGCTGGAGCGCGTTTCAGTCGCGGCGTGCATCCAAGCCGCGCCATTCTCGGCGTCCAGCGCGGTATCGAACTGATGCGCCAGACCAGCGGCGGCACAGTCGCCAAGGGCATCATCGACGACTACCCGCTCAAGCCAGCACCTGTGAAGATCGAACTGCCTATCAGCGAAGTCCGGCGCATACTGGGCATGGATTTCGCTATCGAGATGGTGGCCGATATCCTCAGCCGCTTACAGTTCGTCGTGATGATCGACGGCGAAACGCTGCACGTCATCACGCCCGATCACCGTATGGACATTGGCGAAGGCGTCATCGGTCAGGCGGATTTGATCGAGGAGATCGCCCGCATTCACGGCTACGATCAGATTCCCGATACCATCGTCTCCGACATGATGCCCGCCCAACGCGCCAACATCGCGCTCGAACGCGAAGAACGTACCCGCGACATTCTAGTGGCGCTTGGACTGCGCGAGAACATTAGCTACCGCTTCACTACGCCGGAGCGCGAAGCACTGCTCGCGGCAAAAAGCGGCGGCGACAACCGCGACAGCTACGTCGAAATGGCCAACCCGATTTCGGCAGATAAAACCGTGCTGCGTCATACGCTGTTGGTCAGCCTGCTGGAAAATGCGCTGTCCAACCAGCGTTACAACCGCCGCCAGCAGGTGTTCGAGATTGGCACCGTGTACTTCAAGCGCAGCGATCAGCCGCTGCCGGATGAGCCGCGCCGCCTCGGACTGTTGATGACCGGCCCGCGTGATGCCGACAATTGGCTGAAAGATGCGTCGGCTGTCAACGTCGGCTTCTTTGATCTTAAAGGCGTGGTCGAAGGAATAATCGGTGGTCTGCACGTCGATAACGTAACCTATGAACGTGCTAATCACGCGGCGCTGCATCCGGGGCGTTCGGCAATCGTGAAAGCAGGTAATGTCGAAATCGGCGTGT
This sequence comes from Anaerolineae bacterium, assembly GCA_014379235.1. GTDB lineage: Bacteria > Chloroflexota > Anaerolineae > Aggregatilineales > Phototrophicaceae > JACMMD01. The sequence continues at coordinate 815 of JACMMD010000512.1, read as the reverse complement.
TTGGCGAACTGCATCCACAGATCGCCCGCACCTTTGAACTGGCGGACGCGCCCGTGCTGGTGGCCGAACTCGACCTCGACGCGCTGCTGCAAGCCGCGAGCGAAGGCCATCGCGTTCAGCCTTTGCCGACAACGCCGCCTGTTTTGCAGGACATCGCGCTGGTGGTCAACGCGCAGACGCCCGCCGCAACCGTTGAAGCGGTCATTCGCAAGGCAGGCGCGCCGCTCTTGAAAGATGTGCGCCTGTTCGATGTCTATGAAGGCTCATCTATTCCCGAAGGCCACAAGAGCCTCGCCTACAACCTGACCTACCAAACCGACGAGCGCACGCTTAAGGACGATGAAGTGGCCGCCGTGCATAAGCGCATCGCCAAGGCCGTCGAGCGCGAACTCAGCGCAAAACTGCGCGCTTAAACGAGAGTGGGAACGCGACGGCAGCGATTTTGGTTGGTGCAGATATGTTAAAATAGTCGATGCGGACGAAAACACCGTTCGCTTCATTCAGGAAATTTACGATGACGCTGGAAATCTCATCAAGATTCATCAGAAATTTCCGCTGGATACCGGACACCAGACATTAAGTTCGGAGAGTAGAACCGATGACGACGCGCCGCCTCGTTCTTGAACAATTGGAAGCGTACCTGAACCATGAACTTTCGCTTGCCAAGTTGGTACATTGGGCGGAAAAAACCTTGATTGAGCCGAACATCGCTGAAGATGAAGATGTCGATTTACTGATGGACATCCTCACATATTTAGGCGCAGCAGATACGAAGGGCTTCCCGCTTACGTGGGAAGTCCTGTCTGATTTTCTAC
>JACMMD010000511.1 GCA_014379235.1 Anaerolineae bacterium | reverse complement strand
CTGAGTTTGATCCACGCCGCTTGAACGCCAGTCGTTTCAATCTGGTCGCTGAGTTCGCCAAGCAGCCAGTTATAGAGTTCATCTTCGGTGGCGGTCTGCGCCCACGCCGGAATCCACGGTTCGCGGTAGATACCTGTCGCAACGGCGATGGGGAAATTCGTCGCTTCAGATACAGCTTTAACGGCGTCCACTCGACGGCCAACGCCAACCGGAGTCGCTTCCACCAGTGCCGTGATGCCGAGTGCTTTGATCTTCTCGATTTCGGGCGATATCAGCGCTACAACGTCGGCGGCGCTGCCTTGCGCGTAGCCGGGTTCGTGCCACTTTCGCAGGTCAACGAAGATGTGTTCATGCGGCAAAATCATGCCGAGTTCATCGGCGTTTTTGGGGCCGAGCGTGGTTATCAACTGTGCCATGTTATGCCTCGTCCTTTACTAGCAAGCCTTCTTGCTCCAAAAATGCTTCAACCGCGTCTTGCCATGAGCGCAGGGTGATGCCCACCGCACGTCCAGCGAGATTGCTCAGTCCGGTGTTTTCCGGCGGTGTCGAAGGGCGCGGCCACTCGCGGCGGGTGATACGGGCGATAGGTGTGTCAGCATAGCCCGCTCGATCCAGCGCGTAACGGGCGAACTGCCAGCGTGAACAAGCATCCGCGTTGACTAAATGGTAAATGCCGTAGCGTTCGGTTTGAACGAGCGCGGCGATAGCGTCGGCAAGGTCGGCGCTGTAGGTGGGGTTGGCGATTTCGTCGATGACCACGCGCAGCGATTTGCCCGCTTGCGCGGCGTTGAGCATAGTATGAATGAAGTTCGTGCCGCCATGCGTGAACAGCCACGCGGTACGCACAATGTAGCAGTTACGGTTGGAGTGCATCACGCTTTGCTCACCGACCCATTTGCTGTAACCATAGGCGTTGATCGGACGCGGCGTATCGTACTCGCGGTAGGTAGGTTGAATACCGCTGTCAGGGATGAGCGTGAGTTCGCCGTCAAACACTTCGTTGCTGCTGATATAGACTATCGCCGCGCCGACTTCCGCTGCCGCTAACGCGGCATGCTGTGCGCCGAAACCGTTGACGAGGACAGCGCGTTCGGGGTCACGGGCGCAGCCATCAACGTCCGTCCATGCGGCGGAATGAATCACGACATCTGGCTTGAGGTCGCCAATGGTGCTGCGAGTCGCGGCGAAATCAGTGATGTCTAGCGTATCTCGATCAAGTGCCGTAACACGATGTCCGGCTGTGTTGAGCGTTTGCGTCAGACATTGGCCGAGTTTCCCCGCCGCTCCGGTAACTACGATATGCATAGATGCGCTAGTCCTTTTGCGCCCACAGCGCGAATACCTGCTCGACTTCGGCTTTCCAGAAGGCTTCGGGGTCGGAGATGTCGCTGCCGTCTAAATGAAACGAGCCTTTGAAAAAGCCTGCGCCGGGAATACCCGTCGCTTTGCTGACCACCAGCGCGCACAAGCGGCCATTTCCGGCGTCCCATTCTTCGCCGCAAACCTCACTGAGGAGCGCGGTCAGCCGCCACGAGCCGGGAAAAACATAGGCCGACAGTTTCTCGCACAGTTCCGAATAGGTCATCACCTCGCGGTCTTGGGCCGCGTTGACCAGAATCTGGCGAACTTCTTCTTTCAAGTCCGCCCATTTCGCATCGGAGAAGCCGTATTTGCCGGGCATGGTTTTTCCCGTAGGGGCGCTTCACGAAGCGCCCCTACAAAACATTATCGCAAAACCAGCGTTAAATTGTTGTCGTCGGCGTACACTTCCGACAGCGTATAGGTCGTGCCGCCCGCGCTGATGGCAAGCTGTGTCAGCGTATCGTTGCCGACTTGTTCCGCCTGCGCTACCAACTGCTGAATATTCGGGTCAGGCGGGGTGGCGAAAAGCTGGCCGTTGATGTCGATGCCTACGACGCGGAATTGGCGGCTGTTCTCAAGCTGCATCACTACGCCGAGCGCTTGCCAGCGGTTCAACTGCGGCACATATGCCTCGCCATAGGCGACCACGCCGCCGGGACGCAGGTCAAACTGGCTGACGCGGAACTGCGGGTTCGTGCCCGCGCAAACGTCGCTTCGCTGCTGGCACAATAAGAGCAAGTCAGCCTCGCCAAAGGTGACGGTTGCCAACGGCGCGCCCGTGTCGCTGCTGCCGACGAGTACATCAGCGTTCACGTCGGCAGGGTTGATCGTCTGTGAGCCTAAATCGCCCGCCTGAATGACGACTTCCTGCGGTACAACCGCGTTCTGCACTTCGACCACTGGCGGCGGTGTCACTTCTGCGAACACATCATTGGTGTTTCCGGCGGGCGAAAATCCGCCGAAGATTTGCAGCGCCAATCCCGGCAGCGACGGGCCGAGAAGCACCAGTCCGACGACCATCACGGCGGCTACCATGACCAGCGTTACCACACATCCGCAGGCAAAGGCAGGCAGTCGGCTGCGACGTTTTACGGGTTGAGGATGCGGAACACGCATTCTGACGTTCCTTGTAGTGCTATCCCAAAAACGTCGTCATTGTACAGGTAAAGCTGTCAGCTTGTCAGCCGTCAGCTATCAGGAAAAGCATTTCGACTATGAACCGTCTTTTGCTGATGGCTAACTTCTAAAGGCTAATGGCTTAAATAAATGCGGCGTGAATATTTAAGGCGGAGCTGCTTGAGGCGTGTACAATGTTCAGTCAAGCGGCGCGTGAAAGTGTCAGCATACGTATTAAGGAATTTAACGATGATACGAAAGATAATTTTAGGGGCGCTGCTGTTATTGGTGGTTGGCGGCGCGGTTTTTGCTCAAATGGGGCCGGGAGCAATGGGTTTAGGTGACGATTATTTCCCCAATTTGGGCAATGGCGGTTACGACGTGCAGCATTATACGCTTG
>JACMMD010000510.1 GCA_014379235.1 Anaerolineae bacterium | reverse complement strand
GCCCATGTATTTGTTATTGCCGCAAGCATCAGCAAAATAGAGGCCATCCATAATGCGCCAAAGGCCAGCGGCCACTGGACGACGATAAAGCAAACCGCCGCCGCGATCAACAGCACATAACTCAAAATCGGAACGATGATGTGCCCCATCCAGTCGGATAGGAAGAAATCGCTACGCCTTATGGCATTATCAAAAAGTTTTCGCCAGCGGCGAAACATGTTGAAACAGCCGACGAGCGTCGTCATTAGCACCAGCAGTCCTAATATGACGGGATCGACTGCGGGGATGAGCATAACTCCGGCAATCAGCAGCACGGTAACGAAATAAATCACGCTTGGCGCTGCGAATGCGCGCCCTTCTTCTTTGGGCACATTTTGAATAAGCGGCAGACCTAGCGACAGCGCGACGAACATCAAGCCGATGAGGCCCGCCGTTGCGCCGCCGATCATGAAGTAGTAGTTTTGCCAGTTTTCGAGCGTTTCGAGGAAAGCATCGGTCATGGTTGATAGGTGGCCCTCAACGATGGTGGCTCAGGTAGGGGCGCTTCGCGAAGCGCCCCTACAATCATCCTATATTGGTGCTAGAGGTGAGACAGTACGCTCTCAGTAAACTGTTGAGTGGAGATCGCGCTCTCGCTGTAGATATCGGCGGTGTGGCCGCCTTCTTCGAGCGTGGCGTAAACCGCGTCTTGAATCTGCTGTGCTTTCTCCGGCAGAAGCCATGTATGCCGCAGCAGCATAGCCACGCTCAGAATGGCCGCCGTCGGGTTGGCGATACCTTGCCCGGCGATGTCCGGCGCAGAACCGTGCATTGGTTCTGCGATGGCGATGTTAGCGCCCACGCTCAACGAAGGCGCAAGGCCGATGCCGCCGCCCCACGCTGCCGCCATATCCGAGAGAATATCGCCGTACATGTTCGACGTTAAGATCAGGTCGAAGCGCAGCGGGTCTTTGACCATCCAGTACGCTGCCGTGTCGATGAGCAGTTCGTCCGTGAGGATTTGCGGATAATCCTGCGCGACTTCCAATGCCACGCGCCGGAACAACCCGTCGGATTGCGGCAGCACGTTGGCTTTGTGAACGATGGTGACTTTCTCGCGGTGGGTGCGCTGCGCCAGTTCGTAGCTCAGGCGGGCCACACGCTCAGTGGCATCGCGGGTGATGACCTTTTCCGCAATGCCGGTTTGACCCTCGTTCTCGGTGTGTTCGTGGCCGACGTACAGGTCTTCGGTGTTTTCGCGCACGACCAGCAGATCAACGCCGGGACGCGCCGCAGGCACCGGCAGATATCGCACGGGGCGCAGGTTGGCGAAGGCGTTGAGCGTTCGCCGTAGTTTGACAATCGGGGAATAGTAGCCTTCTACCGGATACGAGGGCGAAGATGCCGCGCCGAACAGCACTGCGCCGCAGGCGAGCGCGCATTCTACCGTTTCTTCAGGCAGCGAAATGCCCTGCTGCTCGAACGTTTCGAAGCCGGCCTCAGCCGTGACAATCGTAAGATCTGAAACGACGGCGCGCAGGACTTCTACCGCCGCCGGAATAACTTCACGCCCGATGCCGTCGCCTTCAATGACGCACAGTTTCACGATGACTCAGCCTCTCTAACCGTTGCGAAGTACAGCCGCAGCGAATCGTACATTGACGAAGGTGGGTAATGTTTACTAACTGCACTAATTAAATAACGAGGAAAAAGAAGCTAAGGATTTATTCGAGGCTGTCGTTTAACTGCATGTATTAGGCTTGCGAATAGTTTATCCCAACATATCGCAAGTCTGCCACTATTTATCAGACGAATTTAGAAGATTGTATTTTGCGGGGTGAAAACCTCTATTCACTCCTATTACGGCATCTCGTTCAAGCCCGCGCTGGTGGCCATGAATAGGTCTTGGCTGTTGATCGGCTCTTCATCCGGGCCGGGCTGGATGCGGTAATATTGATCGTCCGGGCCGAGTTCCCACGCCTGCTGATTGTCGCGCAGGCAGGTAGCCAAAATTCGCAGCACCCGCGCTTGAACGTTGGGGTCGATGATAGGGAACACGACCTCGACGCGGTTATACAGGTTGCGGCGCATCAAGTCGGCGCTGCTGAGATAGACCTGCTGTTCCAGAGGTGCGCTTTGAAAGTAAAAGACGCGGCTGTGTTCCAGAAAGCGCCCGACGATGCTGCGAACACGGATGGTCTCGCTGATACCGGGCAAGCCGGGTCGCAGGCAGCATATGCCGCGAACGATCAAGTCGATTTGTACGCCCGCTTGCGATGCTTCGTACAGTTTGGCGATCATTACGTCGTCCTCAAGCTGGTTCATCTTGAGGATCATGCGCGCAGGTTTACCCGCAACGGCTGCTTTGATCTCGTTG
>JACMMD010000509.1 GCA_014379235.1 Anaerolineae bacterium | reverse complement strand
GCGTTCCACATCAAGAACGCCGCGGCCTCGATGCCCGTACCTTCATCGGGGGTCATGCGCGACCAGTTCAGCGGCCTTGAGTTGTCCAGTACGAATGATTCTTGACTGGCGATAACAGCGTCATTTTCCAGCCGCACCATGCGTTCGTTTAAGCCGTTGACCTGCGCCATCCAATAGCCGTTGGTCAGCAGCAGCGCGGCAACTGCGACACCCGCCGCCAACCATGCGAACGGTAAGGGGCGACGTTGGCTGCGCTCGGCGGGCTGCGCTTGCGGCTCTTTGACGAGTGTCAGCGCAGGCACAGGCGCTTCAACAGGGGTTACAACGGGCTGCGGCTTTATGGTTTGCGGCGCGGGCGCGGAGTTGGTTTCAAGGCGAATGGCCGCGAATAGGCGCGCCTCGAACTGCGCCGATGGCTCAACCTGCGGCACACTCTCGCGCATATCGTCTTGAATGCGCCGGAAATCTTCCAACTCCGCCAGCGCTTCGGGGCAAGCGGTGAGGTTCGCCTCGACGAAGCGCGTCTCATCGGGACTGGTCAGCCCGAAGGCGTAGTCAGGAATTAGCTCTAAAATGGCCCCGCAGTCGGGCGCTGTAACGTGCTTTACGGAACTCATGATGCCTACAACTATGACACTCTCTTAATTAATAATACGCCGGATTAAGCTTGATTGGATGTTCGATTTACCGTTTCGCCCCACAATTCTCGCAGGCGTTGGATGCCCGTTCGCAGCCGGGTTTTCACTGTGCCAAGCGGGATTTGCGTCTCGCTGGCGATTTCGCTGTGGCTCATGCCATGAAAAAACGCCAGATCAATCAACCGCGCTTGCTCCGCTGGAAGCTGCCCAACCAACATCCGCAGCGCTGTGCCTTCCTGCCAGTGAATATCCCATTGAAGAGCACTCCCCGCGATGAGCGTTGTTTCTTCGGTGTCTTCAATTGGGTCGGGGTCAAGCATCGGCTGGCGGCGTTCGCGGCGCAGGCGGTCAATGGCGGTGAACTGGGTGATGGTCAGCAGCCAATTGCGGAGCTTGCCCTTTTCGGGGTCCCAATTGGTCGTCTGCCGCCAAACTTTGAGAAACGTATCCTGCGTGACTTCCTCTGCCAGCGTCGAGTTTTGCAAAATGCGATACGCGAGACTGTAAACCGCTTTGCCGTGATCGTCATACAGGACATGAAATGCCTGCTGATCGCGCGCGGCAATTTGGCTCATCAATTCGATATCGGCAGATGGCGAATGCATGTTGGCTCGTGTTTCTCCGACTCACAGTTTAACAGTCTCATCGGATGGGCGCAAAGGTACGTTACACCAACTTAGCCGATTCTTATCCACCAAAGCGCAATCCAATTCCTGAATCCCTGTCGATCACTTCATATAGAAGATATGTGCAGCGCAATTTGCGCCCGCATCCTGCGCCCATATCCAAACATTCGGAAAACTGTATTCTGGAGGAATCATGTTTAAGCTGCGAAATATAACGCTTACGCTGTTGGTTTTGCTGGTAGCCCTACCGACATTCGCGCTGGTTTCGGCGCAAGACGCGCCGCCGATTGTCAGCATCGGACACACCGACGAACTCGGTGATTTCCTCGTCGGGCCGACAGGCTTTACGCTGTATCTGTTCACCAACGATTCGATGAATACCACCGCTTGCTACGAGCGCTGCGCCGAAGTATGGCCGCCCCTGCTCGTCCGCAACGAAGAAGCGCTGGCCAGCGCTGGCGATCTACCGGGTGAACTCGGCGTCATCGAGCGCACGACGGGTACGCTGCAAGTGACCTATAACGGTATCCCTCTGTATTTCTGGTATCTGGATTACGCTGTCGGCGAAACCAAAGGTCAGGGCGTGGGTAACGTGTGGTGGGTTATACCGCCTGTTATCGTTTACGCCGAGCAGGTTGGCGAACTCGGCAGCGTCCTCGTCGGCCCGACGGGCATGACACTGTATCGTTTCGCCAATGACACCGCTGGAAGCGGAGCCAGCACCTGCACGGGTGAATGCGCCGAGGAATGGCCGCCGCTGACCGTCGAAGAGGGCGATCCAGTAGCCGCAGGGTTGTTCATGCCCGGTGAAATCGACACGATTGAGCGCGAAGATGGCTCGCTGCAAGTGACGTATAACGGCTGGCCGCTGTACTACTATCACGAAGATATGGCTCGCGGCGATGCCAACGGCGAAGGTCGTGGTGACGTGTGGTGGACGGTTGTGCCAGAGACGGTGGTCGCGGATGGTGACATGCTGACCGCCGCCAATGGCATGACGTTGTACACCTTTGCTGAGGACGAAGCCGGTTCGGGCGAGAGCGCCTGCACGGGCGAGTGCAACGAAGAATGGGAACCATTCACCATCGGCGAGGGTGAACGTCTGGCCGCTGGCGCAGGCGCTGAGGGTGAACTTGGCATGATTACGCTCGAAGAAGGCGACCTACAAGTGACCTATAACGGTTGGCCG
>JACMMD010000508.1 GCA_014379235.1 Anaerolineae bacterium | reverse complement strand
TTCTACCGTTGCCGTTGAGGCTGTGTTTTTGTATAGCCATCGTAGTTACGCACCCGGCCTTGCAGGGCGAACAGGTGCGGGTTCAGACTCCCCTTGCACGTCACCTTGTTCCGAGTCGGATTCAGTGGCGGAAGGTGCTTCGGCTTCAACCGCCGATTCACCGCCGCCAGAGAGTTCGCCAGTGGCTTCCCCATCGACAGCTTCGCCGCCTTCAGTTTCAATCGACTCGCCATCCGGTAGTTCGCGGATTTCGCCCTCAGTTATTTCACCTTCGGAGAATTCTCCGTCAGTCACGCCTTCTATGCCTTCCGGCACTTCACCCATCAGGCCGGAGAAGTCTTCGCCCATCGGCGGCATCCCCCCCTGCTCCATGCCATCGGGCAGGATTGGCTCAGTAGTGACCTCTGCCGTCGCGTCGATAGCGCCCGTCGCCACAGGTACAACTACCAGCACCACGACCCACATCACGACGACGAGTAAGGCTGCCGCTCGTTTACCGTTCAGCGCATGGCGAGACCCCAGATAAATAAGGATCAAGCTCCACAGCCAGAACAGCGTCAAGCGCGATGCCAGTGACAGCGTTAGGCTTTGCGCGAAGCCCGACAGTCCCGCGTAAAAGGGCATTTCGATGACGATTCCGGCGATACCTTCTTGCCCGACTTCGCCGCCGGATGAGTAAAACAGCAGCTTGAGGCCGGCCATCAAAGCCAGCGGCACAGTGGCCCAAATTGCAATGTGAAAATTCTGGCCGAGGCGCGGCGCTCTACCATTGAACAGTGACACCTCGCACAGCAGCACGATCAGAATCCCCCAACTGATGAGGATACTGCTCGCTGCCAGCAAAGCCGTCGTCAGGTTCGCCGTGACGTTACCCTCAGTTGATGCGCTACCATCGCCCGCGTCAGGCGGCGGGCCGAAATCACCGGGAACGCCGCCGAAGTCACCGCCTTCGATGACACCGCCATCGCCGCCGCTGAAATCGCCTTCGGGAATGCCGCCGAGATCGGGCGGAAACGTCACTGTCCCACCGCCGCCTGTGTCAGCCTCAGCCGAAAGCGCCTGCTCTCGCACCGCCACGATTCCGGTCAGCGCGAGAATTAGCACCATCACCCACAGCCACTGCCGCGTCTCTCCGAGTTCGGGCAAGTTCCGAAAAAAGGTCGCGGGTTGCAGCAGCAGCGCCCATATCTGCCCCCACAAACTGCGTGGACGGGCGCGCTGAACGAGCGCCGAACCATTTTGTGACGCAGTCCCTACCGCTCGGCCTGCAACTGCGCGCTGGGAAGCCGCCCGCTGCGCTGATCGTTGTTGTTTTGAACGTGCTTGAGGCTGCTCCGGCGGTGCTTGTCGCCGTGTTTGGAGCTGTTTGCCGCCGACACCATTGGCATCGTTTTCAGCACGAATATCGTCTGTTTGTGTATCCGCCATGTTCGCTTTCTCTCAATATAAAGACGTAGCTGGTGGTACTTTAGTTCCAGACCCTACCAGTATCTAGGTCTTTACACCGCTCTGTCAATAACGGTTCGCCTACGGTTTAGCCACCGATTGTTATACGTTGCGAAATAGAATAGGTCTCAAAGTTCGTCACAGGAACGTCCCATTTCACCGCTATATTCAGAATAGTACACCCATGTAAACCCCACATCCGTCATGCGGCTTAATTAATTCGATGATAAGGCGAAATTACGCGCAAATGCTGTAGAATTGCCGCGTTACGCCAATGACTCAAGTTGCACACCGTCGCTCATTGGTAAGCAACCCATAGCCTAGGCCGCAATCTTCAATAAGGAAGGCTGATAAGTTATGAATCTTCAGTTGGGCAGTTTTCAAAAATATCAAGAAAGTTGGGCCTCGTGGTATCGCTATGTATTGGCCATGTCGCTGATGGAAGTGCAGCATAATCTCAGCAGTCGCAAACTTCGCATCTTGGATGCAGCCAGTGGCAACGGCGTCATCGCCGAACCACTCCTCAAGCAGGGTCATTCGGTAGTTCTGTTTGACATTTCGCCAGACATGATCGACGCTGCAAAGGACAGTTTAGCAGACACTTATAAAGATACGGTTAGCTTTTACGTTGGCAGCCTCAACGATGACTTGCCCCGCTGGGAAGCGGATTTTGATCTGGTTATCATGCACCATATTATTGAATACTTGCCCGACATAACGCCCGTTTTTCGCAGGCTTGCTCATCAGGTAAAGCCCGGTAGCAGCATGTCGCTCATCACGCTCAATCCCGTCAGCGAAGTGCTGCGGCGCATTCATTTCGACAATTCGCCAGTGGATGCGTTGGACAAACTCAACGACCTCGCTTATGATGCGCGCTGGTTTGGGAACGCTCAAATGTACAGCGATGAACAACTCACAATGTCACTAAACGAGGCGGGTTGGGATGTGGTAGATCGTCGTGGTATGCGGATTTTCTCGGACTACATCAAAGACAGCCGCAGCGAAGAAACATCTTTTCCAGAGACGATGCTGGAGCTAGAACTAAAAGTTGCTGGCATGATGCCCTACCGCGATATTGGCCGCTATCGCCAGTGGGCATGTACTCGCCGCGAATAGTGCCAAGAGGTCTGCACATTTGAAGGTAAGGGCGACTCGCTCCAACAGCCAACACTGTCTTACGGACAATCATGGGTCGCCCATATAAATACATTTAGAAGGTCACTATTAGGCATTCAAAACAACCCCTTTGGCGGTTTTGCTTTTGGCAGCTAGGGGTTTTGAACCCCTAGTGATTGAGGCTCATCAGCCGCGCTTTCGCTGCTTGGCTCGACAATCCGCTCCACGACGAAACGAGGCCGGCGGCGCGTTTCGTCGAGGTTGCGCCACATATATTCGCCCAGAACGCCGATCATCAACATTTGTGCGCCGGACACGATCAGCAGCACCACCATGATCGACGCCCAGCCTTCCGCATGGATGCCGAAAAACAGGCGCGCAATAATCACGAACAGCGCGTAGCTCAAGCCGAAAATGCTCAACAGCACACCCAGCACCGATGCAGCACGCACCGGAAAATACGAGAACGCCACGAACGAATCCACGAAGTATTTGAACTTCTTGGCGAACGTCCACATCGAACGTCCATAGCGTTTCTCGCGTTCACGGCGATGATAGTAGATCACGGCAGGGTCAAAGCCGAGCCA
>JACMMD010000507.1 GCA_014379235.1 Anaerolineae bacterium | reverse complement strand
GCTGGCAGAGCATCAGCCCGATTTATTGGCGCAAACGGCGGCGGTTTTACTGCCCAAAGATTACGTGCGCCTGCGAATGACGGATGCCGTTTGTACCGAACCCAGTGACGCCGCCGCTACATGGCTGTTTGATGTGAAAACGGGCGATTGGTCGGACGCGCTGTTGGGCTTTTGCGGATTAGAGCGCCGCTATCTGCCTGAAATCGTCCCATCAACCAACATCGCCGGAAAGCTCACATCCGATGCGGCGCAGGCGTTGGGACTGCCCGCCGGAATTCCTGTCGTGGCTGGCTGTGCCGACCAACCCGCGCAGTCGCTCGGCTATGGTCTGTATAAGCCGGGTTTCGCGCTGGCCACCATTGCCACAGGTGGTCAGTTTGTGATGCCGATTGCCGCACCTCAGACCGACGATCAGATGCGTTTTCACCTGTTTAACCACGCCGTCCCGAATATCTGGTACGCGCAGGGCGCGACCCTATGCGCGGGCTTGTCTTTGCGTTGGCTGCGGGATGTGCTCGGATTTGCTGACCGACCCAACGCTTACGAACACCTCTCGACGTTAGCGGCGGCTGTCCCTGCTGGCGCGGATGGTCTGCTGTTTCTGCCCTATCTCGCCGGCGAACGAACGCCCCTCATGGATGCCGAAGCCAGCGGCGTATTCGTCGGGCTGCGAATCCATCACACGCCGGGACATCTGGCGCGGGCCGTCATGGAAGGCGTCGCTTTCAGCCCGAAGGAGTGTCTTGATCTGGTGTTCGCCACAGCGACAGATAACATGGGCGCGGATGTGGATGTGATCGCGTCCGGCGGGGCGGCGCGTTCTCCCGTATGGCGACAAATTCAAGCGGACATCTACAACCGTTCGCTGCTGCTGTCCGTCGGCGCGAACCATGCTCCTGTAGGCGCAGCACTGCTGGCAGGCATCGGCGCAGGAATCTATGCCTCGTTTGACGAAGCCTGTTCGCTGCTGCCCCAACCCACCGAACGCATCGTGCCGGACGCGGCCCGTGCCGCATTTTACGCCGAACGCAGCACGATTTTCCGCAGTATGTACTCGCTGCTCAAAGACGACATGCACCGTCTCACTCGCGCCGTCCCGCCGACCAATTAACTTGCTGCATATGAACAGATGTGCTAAACTTCGATGGTGAACATTTGTTCCTATTCGAAAGGACAAAACCCTATGCTAAAGTCTCTCACTCCCAACGTCGTCGTGCATGATGTGAACGAAACCGTCGAGTTTTACCGCGACGTTTTGGGCTTTCAGTTGTTGACTTCTGTGCCGGAAACGGGCAAATTCAATTGGGCGATGATGGCGAAGGATGGTATTAAGATGATGTTCCAAACACGTCCCAGTATCGTTGAGGATTTGGCCATGTTCGCTGACGCGCCCATTGGCGCGTCGCAAACTCTATTCATCGAAGTCACCGACGTGCAGGCGCTGTACGACGACCTCAAAAATAAGGTGCATATCGTCCACGACATGCGCGACACGTTTTATGGCACGCGGGAATTTTACTTCGAGGACTGTAACGGCTACGTGCTCGGCTTTTCGCAGACGGTTGAAAACGCCGCCGGATAACGTAACCATCTGTAGGGGCGCAATATATTGCGCCCTGAATACGTTAGTTCAAACGTGTTGCTTTCTAGCCGGGGATTTCAATCCCTGGTTGTAGCGGGTGGCAGTTCATAAATCACCCACCAACGCCGCGAACGATCTGCCTGAAAGCGCCCGATCTCGACAGCGCCATCTAATGCGGCGCAATCAGCGGCCCGCCCCGCTTCGACCACCCACCACAGGCGAAGTATAGTAGTGTCTTGGGTGGGTTCTATGTTGCAGAAATCGCCTACTAACTCCGAGTCCCCATAATCACTGATGGATTCCAAAACGTTCGCCTGTTCGCGGCTCTCAAACCAGATTGGCGCGTCAATGTCATCGCGCTGATCGGCCAGTTCCTTCACCGTGAACACCCCGCCGCGAGTCTCATAGGGCAGCGTGAAAAAGACATGCGAAGTCACGAGGCCAACGGCCATCAATGCCAGCGCCAGCGCACCGATTCGACGTGTCCAGCCGACATTTTGCAGTACCGCCCACGTATACAGCGCGACCAAAAGCAGCAGATTCAACTGCATGAACAGGTAAAACTTGACGTTGCCCGCCTGCCACCACCAGCCGCTAAAGCCGTTGGCCAGCAGCGTCAGCGCGCAGATCAGCGCGATCATTCGCTCGACTGGCCGCAGCCAACGCAGCACGAACAGCGCATGAACAGCGAACAGCGCTAATCCCGCTAACAGCATAACTGGCGGCAGCACAGACCACAGCGATAATTCTTCGCGCAGTGGCGGCAGCACCCAACTCAACAGGAATGTGTAAACGGCAGTCGGCAGCGTGTTCAGCCCTAGCGATACGCCCCATGTCGCCTCGCCCGAACTGGCCGCGCCGAAGTATCGCAG
>JACMMD010000050.1 GCA_014379235.1 Anaerolineae bacterium | reverse complement strand
GGAGTCAGCGGCGGTGTACCGGACTGCCGGATATCTGACAGCAGCAGCAGCGGTTTATCCTGCGGCGCGCTGGCGAAGATGGCGTCCAACTGGTCGAAGCAGCTAGTCAGGGCTGTAAGGCTCGAAGTATGGAGCGTCAGTTGGTGAATGTTTTCAGGCAAATGAGCGTATATGAATTCGAGTTGTTCGCTGCGTGGTACAGACATTATAAGACCTACAACTGCGTTGTTACTAACGATCCTATGCTACACTCCCTTTTGCGCTCTATATAGTGCAAAGTTCTGACGGAAAACAAAGGCTCAAGAGGAAAAATATGAGCGATGAGTTAAAAGTGGAAAGTGCTGACTACTCAATCGCTGACGGTTCGTAATTCGAGACTTCGATCAAGTTGCTGTCGGGATCGCGGAAGTAGATCGACATCATTTGACCGAGCGCCCCTGTTCGCGGGGCGGGGCCTTCGATGATCTCCACGCCTAAATGGGTGACATGCGCGACCACTTCGCCAATGGGGACGGACGTGATGAAGCACAGGTCGCCAGAGCCGGGTATAGGCTTGTCGGCTTTCGGCTCGAATTCGTGGCCGGCTTGGTGCAGGTTGATTTTCTGCTGGCCGAAATGCAGCGCTTTACGCCCTGTGTCGCTGCCATCATCGAACGTTTCGACGCGCATCCCTAACACCCGCTCGTAAAAGTCGCAGGTGGCGGTGAGGTCACGGACGGTTAAAACGAGATGGTCGAGGCGGTCTATTTGCACAGTGTTGACTCACTCGATTGAAACAATGCCGAATAGGGTGAGATCAGGAAACTTCATTTCCCACGTTTCCGCGATGTGTTTTAGCAATTCGTTTTTGTCACTTGCTGTGATTTGTTGGCTATAGTCATGTTGCAACCAATAAGTGTAGTTTAACAAAATAGCGTTACGATTCATGAACATCTCACCGTGAAAGTCATGCGGATTGTGCCGCGCCATTTTGTATAAATGCAAGAAAATCGCGTCAGCAAACCACAAGTTGTGATGGTGCTGGATACCCTGATAACGTTCGCCATAGTACGAGGCAACTATGCGAATCGGGCGGCGTATGTGCTGGTTGAAGGTCGGAATTTCTGCGGCGGGAATCCATAGTTCACGGTGAACCGACGCGCCGACAGTGTGGACTTCAAACTGCGCGAGATAGTCGGCATCGACATCGAACTCGGTGACGAAGCCCGCGTAACCGGAGTTGTCGTCTTTGGGATTCCAATCGTGGGCGATTTGCTGCGCGTATTCCAGCGTCAGCACCGGATAGAACAAGGGTTGCTCGGAATGGCGCGGCGGAAATTCACGCGAATCGGCTTCGAGAATCAAGCGCATCTCGTAGAGGCCGACGGGCCGGTAGAGGGTGATGGTGTTGGTCATGTCAAGCGTTCTAATAGACAGCGCGATAGGCCCAAGTATAAGAATGCATTACGCCATCCGGCGTTTCGAGCGAAAACTTCAAAATGTATAAGCCTTCTTCTAGAATCATTTGATAATAAAACTCTTCGTCCCAAATCGGCTTATTTATCATTGCTGGTGGATGTTCCCCAACTAACGTAGGAGCAATCAATTGAGCGTTGATTTCTAGCGTAGCTGTTCGCCTAATTGTCTCTCGTAATGTCCTTTCATCAATTCCGTTTTCCATTAGCTCACCCATCAAAACGATCACACTCATCTGTAGCTCGTCAGCCAAGAAAGTGGAATCAGGAATTGTATTAATGCTGGAAATGAAATCACGGCTGCCGTCGGGATTATCGAGTAACGCTTCGGCTGTCGGACGCTGCTCCACTGGCAACGGGTCAATATGAACAAAATTGAGGTGAAGTATGTCACGCACGAAAGGTACGACGATCACAAGCAGCGCAATCAGGATGATGATTGCGGACAGTGCGATCCATGTTTGGCGGCGGAAGTGCATTAACCCCTCCCTAAATCCCTAACAGAAGACCGCAAGCGGAGAGGGACTTGATGGAAGAAGGGCGAGGCATGCCTCGCCCCTACCACAGTCTTTTACCAAGCGTAGGCTTCGGGGGCAGCGCCGCCGGGGCCGGGGAAAATCTCGTCCAGCGCTTTCAACTGCTCGTCGCTGAACTTGATTTCGAGGGCACGCAGGCTGCCGTCAAGTTGTTCAATCGTGCGCGGTCCAATGATGGGCGCGGTGACGATGGGGTTGCTCAATAGCCATGCCAGCGCGACATCGGCGGGTTGTTCGCCCATATCGGCGCAGAACTTTTCGTAACGCTCTAGCTGCGGGCGGTATTTCTCGATGTCTTTTTGACGCTGTTCTTCCATACGGCGGCCTTCGCTGATCTTTTGCAGCGCGCCGCCGAGCAAACCACCACCCAACGGACTCCAAGGGATGAGTCCGAGACCGTAATGCTCACAGGCGGGGATGACCTCAAGCTCGATCATGCGCGCATTGAGATGATACAGGCTTTGTTCGCAGACGAGGCCCATGAAGTTGCGTTTTTCGGCTGCGGCCTGTGCTTGCGCCAGATGCCAGCCCGCGAAGTTGCTGCTGCCGACGTAGATCACCTTGCCCGCTTGCACAAGCTGTTCCATCGCCTGCCAGATTTCTTCCCATGGGGAGAGGCGGTCTATGTGGTGCATCTGGTAGAGGTCGATGCGATCCGTTTGCAGGCGGCGCAGGCTTTCGTCGCAGGCGCGGCGGATGTGATAGGCCGAGAGATAGCGCTCGTTGGGCCAATCGCCCATTTGGCCGAACACTTTGGTGGCGATGACCACCTTTTCGCGGCGTCCACCCCCCTGAGCGAACCAGCGTCCGACGATATTTTCGGTGATGCCTTCACCCTTCTGCCGCCCGTAGACGTTGGCAGTGTCGAAGAAGTTGATGCCGAGTTCGAGCGCTCGATCCATGATGGCGAAGCTGTCTTCTTCGGTGGTGAAGGGGCCGAAGTTCATCGTGCCGAGGCATAAGCGGCTGACCTTGAGTCCGGTTCTTCCGAGTTGGAAGTAGTCCACAGTAATGCTCCTTAAGTTCTGAGTACCGAGTTCTGAGTGAAGAAGTACAAAGTAATGAGCAACGAGTGATGAGTAGGGGCAAGGTGCGCCTTGCCCCTACAAGTGCTTATACGGGCGACACATGTGTCGCCCCTACAAATACGGATGTTTAGAGCAGGTAGCGTTCTTTTACTTTGGCGGTTTCGTAGTTGGCGCGGGCATCTTGCACCGCCGGATTGTCCGAGACTTCCGCGATGGCCACATCCCACCACGACTCATAGCCGGGAACGCGCTGCGAACGGTCAACTTCGATGGAAATACACACCGTTCCATCATAGGCTTGCGCTTCCTGCATGGCGCTGGCGAGTTCGTCGCGGTTGCTGGCGCGGATGAGATGCGCGCCGAGACTGGCGGCGTTCAAGCCCAAATCGAGTGGGAGCGTATCGCCGTCGAGTTGGCCGGAATCGCTGCGATAGCGGTACTTCGTGCCGAAACCATCGCTGCCGACGGACTTCGACAGGCCGCCGATGCTGGCGTAGCCGTGATTATCCAGCACGAGAATAATCAGCTTGATACCTTCCTGAACGGCGGTGACGATCTCGCTGTTCATCATCAGGTACGAGGCATCACCCACTAGCACGTAAACATCACGTTCGGGCGCGGCCATTTTGATGCCCAAGCCACCCGCGATTTCGTAGCCCATCGTCGAGAAGCCATATTCCATGTGATAGCCTTTGGGGTTGCGAGTGCGCCACAGCTTATGCAGGTCTCCCGGCATACTGCCCGCCGCGCAAACCATCACGTCGTTGGCGTGGGAGAGCGTGTTGACCACGCCGATGACTTCGCCCTGACTGATGATGGGGCCGTGTTCAAGGTCGTAAATACGCTGCACTTCGGCGTCCCACTGAACGTTGTAGTTCGCGGCACGGGAGCGGTAGTCCTCATCGGTCTGGAAGCCGTTGAGCGCTGTCCCTAACTCATCGAGCGTGACTTCTGCATCGCCAATTAAGGCGAGGGCGTTGTGCTTGTAGGCGTCGAATTCGGCGACGTTGATGTTGATGAAGCGCACGTTCTCGTTCTGGAACGCCGTCTTCGACGCGACGGTGAAGTCGCTGTAGCGCGTGCCGACGCCGATCACCAGATCGGTTTCGCGGGCGATGATATTCGCGCCTTACGTGCCGGTGACTCCGTCCGCGCCTAAATTGAGCGGGTGGTTATAGGGCAGCGCGCCTTTGCCTGCCATCGTCTCGCCGGAGGGGATGCCTGTGCGTTCCACG
>JACMMD010000049.1 GCA_014379235.1 Anaerolineae bacterium | reverse complement strand
CGCCAATCGCATCTGATCCATCCAGCATTGCTTCCGTTTCGCGGTAAGGCGATGCAACCGAGCCGGAGTCCAGATGATCGCGGCCAATCACAATCGGCGCGTCCAGTTCGCCGCGTTTGACCATCTCGTTGATTGCCACGCCGAACTCCGCGCGGTCGCCGTACCCCAGCCAGCAGACGCGCGCGGGCAGCCCTTGAAACTTCACCTTCTCCCGCGCAAGTTTCAGCCAGCGATTCAGCCCCGGATCGTCCGGAAAAAGCTCCTGCGCCAGATCGTCCGTCTTGCGAATGTCATCGGGGTTGCCCGACAGCGCTACCCAGCGAAATGGGCCGCGCCCTTCGCAAAACAGCGGACGAATGTATTCCGGCACGAAGCCCGGAATCTCAAAGGCGTTGTCCACGCCCGCTTGCAGCGCCTGTGTGCGCAAATTGTTACCATAATCGAACGTCACCGCGCCCATTCGTTTCAGTTCCAACATCGCGCGAACGTGTTCGCCCATCGCCTCCATCGAACGCTCGACGTATTCTTCCGGCTTTTCGCGCCGAAGCTGCAAAGCTTCATCCAGCGTCATTCCGTTCGGCACATACCCATTCAACGCATCGTGCGCGCTGGTCTGATCGGTCAGCACGTCGGGCACGATTCCACGCTCAATCATTTCCGGCAGCACGTCGGCGCAATTGCCGACCAGGCCGACTGAAGTCGTGTGGCCACTGCGCCGGGCGGCAGCCACCAGCGTCAGGGCTTCGTCCAACTCGTAGGTGATCTCGTCGCAGTAGCCGGTCTGCATGCGTTTGTGAATGCGGTCGGGGTCAACGTCAATGCCGATGAAGTTCGCGCCGTTCATCGTCGCGGCCAACGGCTGCGCGCCGCCCATTCCGCCCATCCCGCCCGACACGACCAGCCGGTTTGCCAGCGAGCCGTTGAAATGCTTTTCAGCCACGGCGGCAAATGTTTCAAACGTGCCTTGAATAATCCCCTGGCTACCGATGTAGATCCACGACCCGGCGGTCATCTGCCCGTACATTGTCAGGCCCAGCTTTTCCAGCGCATGAAACTCGTCCCAGTTCGACCAGCGCCCAACCAGATTGGAATTGGCGATCAGCACGCGCGGCGCGTCTTCGTGCGTGCGAAAGATGCCGACAGGCTTGCCCGACTGCACCAGCAGCGTCTCGTCGTTTTCCAGCGATTGCAGACTGCGCACGATGGCGTCGAACGCCTGCCAGTTGCGCGCGGCTTTGCCGGTGCCGCCATAAACCACCAGCTCGTCAGGTTTTTCAGCGACATCCGGATCAAGGTTGTTCATCAACATTCTGAGCGCAGCCTCCTGCACCCAGCCTTTGCAACTGATCGTTGTTCCGCGCGGTGCCCTGACAATTCTTGAATTGCTCATGCCATCTCCTAGAACAACTGAAAGTGGAACGGACTAAAGTCCGTCGCCACCTTCCCCATTAGGCTGTTACCCGTTCCCATATCAACCGCCCTGTGATTGTTTGATCGCCAGCGGGCAAGGGCGGGGTGCGCAGCGTCAACCGTTCGCCCTCAACCTCGAAATAACGGACTTGATCGGTGCCGCTGTATTCGGGGAACAGGCTGCCTTGGATGTGGTGAGTGACAAACCCATCGGCGTTATTCACATCATAGGTGCCGAAGTAGGCCAGATAGCCCTCGAACGCGGCGGCCATTTCGGCCAGCGTGGCGCTCCAACGATTGCCGCTGACGAAGATTGGCCGTTCAGAGTCCATAATCTGAACCGACATAAAACCTTCATCCGTGTATGTAATCACGCCGACAGGCGATTGGCCGAAAGGCCACATTCGCTCGCCGTCCGAGCGAATGTATTCGTAATCCGCCAGCCGCCAGGTGCCAACAAGTTTTTCATTCATATCAGTCAAGCTCCAGCTCGCGCACCAGCGACGCAAGCGATTCGATGTATCCAGAAAGTTGCGCGTCGCGTTCCAGCGCAGGCACGCGTTCGCGCACGCGGTGGTAAACATTG
>JACMMD010000048.1 GCA_014379235.1 Anaerolineae bacterium | reverse complement strand
CCGGGGAAGCCCATGCAAACGTTCGGCATTGATGACACGCTCGACGGCGGCGATGTGCTGCCCGGTTTCACGCTGTCTGTGCGTGACATCTTCGGTGAATCAGAAATTGACACCCGCTAACGATTACCTGAGCTTCCACGCAATTCCGGCCACCAGCAAATAAACCTCATCAGCAGCCAGCGCGATACGTTGATTAGCGCGCCCCAACACGTCGCGGAAAGTGCGTCCGAGCGGCGTTGGCGGGACAACGCCCATGCCGACCTCGTTGCTGACCACCAACCACGCCGCGTTCGTCGCCCTATAAGCGGCCAACAGCGCGTCAATTTCGGGCTGTATGGCGGCATCGGCTTCGTCCTCGCTGCAATCGTCTGGTAACGGCAGCAGTGCATTCCCCGCCAACAGCGTCACACAGTCCAGCACAACCACGTCATAATGACGCGCCGCGAATGCCTGCTCGATGGCCGCGCCCACATTCAACGGTGCTTCGAGCGTATGCCATTCTGATGGGCGCTCGGTGCGATGGCGCTCGATGCGCGCCTGCATTTCGGCATCGAAGGGCTGCGCGGTAGCGACAAATAATAAGCTGCCGCCGCGCTCTAGCGTGTACTCACGCCCCCATGTTTCAGCATAGGCGCTCTTGCCACTACGCGCCCCGCCAAGCAAGAAAATCAGCCGAGTTTGACTGTCAGCACCAGCAGGCATACCAACTCCGTGAGTTCACATATCGCGCCATAAATGTCGCCCGTCAGCCCGCCGCCAAGCCGCCGCGCTGACCATCGCCCGAAAATGACGACCACTAATGGCCCTATCGCCAGTAAAATGAACGTCCGCCAATCGCCTGTAATGGCTGCCAGCAGCACAACCGCCGCGACAGTCAGCAGCGAAGCCGTGACCACCTGAGCGCGCCCCAAGCCATCGCGGTAGTACGCGCCCAATCCCGAAGCGCGGGCATAGGGAAAAGCATAAGCCGCCAGCGTCATCGACCAGCGTCCGATGATCGGCGGCAGAATCAGCAGCAGGGGCGAGACCTCACGCAGCGCAATCCATTTTCCGAGCAGCAGCAGCGTCAGCCCGACGACGGCCCACGAGCCAGCGCGGGGGTCTTTCATGATCTCTAGGCGGCGTTCGGGCGTGGTGGTCGAGAACAGACCATCGCACGAATCGCCGAAGCCATCGAGGTGCAGCCCACCCGTAAGGATCACCCATGCAGCCAGCGCCAGAAACGCGCTCACTTCTGGCGCGAATAGTGTTCTGGTCGCTATGAAGCTGACAATCACGCCGATGACCAAGCCCACCAGCGGGAAGTAAGTGAAAGCGCGTCCGGGCCGCTCAACGTGAGGGCTGCCGACGGGGATGACGGTCAGAAAGGCGAACGCACCGCGTAGGTCAGTGAGCATAGTGGTGATTACACCGGGCCGCTGACACCCGCATCGTCGAACGTGGACATCTCTTGCAGCGTTCGCATAGCGGCTTCGACAATCGGCAGCGCCAGCAGCGCGCCCGTGCCTTCACCGAGGCGCATGTCGAACTCCAAAAGGGGCGCTAATCCTAACAGGGAGAGCGCGATACCGTGACCCGGCTCGATACTGCGATGAGCGGCCACCATATAATCGACCACCTGCGGCTGAAACTGGGCCGCGATCATGGCCGCCGCTGTGCAGATCAGGCCATCCACTAGAATCGGGACGCGAGCAGCCGCAGCGCACAACATCAAACCGGCCATCACGCCGATTTCAAAACCGCCAACTTTGGCCAGCGTGTTATCCCGCGCTGGATAGTTCGACCTGAGCGCTTGGTTGACTATACGAACCTTATGCGCGTGCTGGGCATAGTCGATGCCTGTGCCCCGTCCGGTCACCTGTGAGGCATCAATATCGGTGATAGCGGCGATGATAGCGCTGGCAGAGGTGGTGTTGCCGATGCCCATTTCGCCCACCACGAGGATGTCCAGCCCGCGTTCGATTTCCGCTCCCAACACATCTTGCCCAAGCTGGACAGCGGCATCGGCTTGTTCGAGCGTCATCGCCGGGCCAAGGGTCATATCGGCTGTACCGGGGGCGATTTTGGCGCGAATCAGATTGGGGTGCGGCTCGAAATCCGCTGCTACGCCTGCGTCAACGATGGTGACACGCGCTCCCATTTGGCGCGCTAACACATTGACCGCCGCGCCACCGCGTAAGAAGTTCATCACCATCTGCTGTGTGACCGCTTGCGGATAGGCGCTGACACCCTGCGCCGCGACGCCATGATCGCCCGCACACACCACAACGGCGCGGCGTGTGGGCAGCCAATCAATACGACCTGTCATCGCGGCCAGCCGAACGGACAGCGCCTCGAGCTTACCGAGCGCTCCGGCGGGTTTGGTCAGGCGGGCTTGTCGGGCGAGGGCAGCCTGCGGTGCGTCGACATCGAGCGGGGGAATAGCAGGAAGCGAGATCATTTTACAGATTTACCTTGAAATACCGGCAAAGAAATGCCGGTTAGGAGTATAGAGAGCAGCGAGAAAATCGCGCCCATTGTATATCAAATATACTCACTTTCTGAGTGTCGTCATTATCGACAATTCCACCAAAAGCGTTTCAACAGCCACGTGATATTATTAAGAATTATCTAATAATAATTTATTGCAAACGCGATATACTAATGCTGGGAACAAGGAGCGACAACAATGGCAGTCCCAAGACCCAAGACTAAAGAAGTTGAAACTCTCGCACCAGTACGAACCAGTACACAGCGGAACAGCCGCATCAACGTCAGCCGTTATGAACGGCTCGTTTCGATTGTGCTGGGCGGCGTGTTCACGGTTTTCGGTATGGCGCGCGGCGGTGGGCGTGGGGCAGGGGCAGCCCTAACCGGCGGCTATTTCCTGAATCGCGGCGTCACTGGCCACTGCGACGTTTATCAGCGGTTCGACATCAATACGGCGGTTCACAGCAATCGGGGCGCGGTGAGCGTACCGCATCTGCAAGGCATCCGCGTCGAAGAAAGCGTGACGGTCAAGCTGCCGCCGGACGAACTGTACGGCTTCTGGCGAAACTTTGAGAACCTGCCGCGCTTCATGAATCATCTCGAATGCGTTGAGGTCATCAGCGAAACTCGTTCACATTGGGTGGTCAAAGCGCCCATCGGCCTCACCGTCGAATGGGAAGCCGAAATCATCAACGAGAAACCCAACGAACTGATCGCGTGGCGTTCGCTGCGAAAGTCCGGCATTCCCAACGCGGGTTCGGTGCGCTTTGTGTGCGCCGCTGATGGTCACTCGTGCGAGGTGAAAGTGGTGCTGGAATATGTGCCGCCTGCGGGGCCGCTTGGCACAGCGATTGCGCGGCTGTTTGGCGAAGACCCACAGCAGCAAATCCGCGAAGACCTCAACCGCTTCAAGCAGTTGATGGAAACAGGCACGGTGGTCAACGCCCATGACCCGATTTCAGGGCGTATCCACAAAGAAGACCCGGTGGAAGAAGCGTCTGAACAGTCGTTCCCGGCCAGCGATCCGCCGGGATGGACAGAGCGGCGTGAAGAAGAAATTCCCGCGCCATCCGACGCCGAAACCGCCGCCAACGACGCGATGCACAACTACATTGATTAGCTTTTAGCCTCTAGCGGTTAGTCTTTAGCTTTTTAGTGATGAGTAACGAGTGATGAGCAAAAAACTCATCACTCGTTTTAATTTCCCACAAAAATTGATCCCATGTACCTTTGCCCCTTTGTACCCTTGTGATAGGTTTTTGATTTCTTTGCGTCTCTGCCCCTCTGCGGTAAGCCTCTGTCTTTGCTGATTTCCGAACCGGAGGGTTTTAGAATGACCTCTTGTTCATTTCGAAGTCAATATTTTTAATTTTGCGATTCTTCTTTTCGGGCAGTGCGCCAACATACCACATAACGAGGTGGCGG
>JACMMD010000506.1 GCA_014379235.1 Anaerolineae bacterium | reverse complement strand
TATCCCAACGAAGGCCACCTGATGGCCTTCACCCACTGGCGCGACATCCTCACCACCTTGTCCAATGCCTGATGGCTGTAACGCCGAACTCGGCGCGCTGACCACTAACAACTCTCCCGATACACCGTCACCGCAATCCCCTGCACCACGAACGCATCGCACATTTGGAAATCATGCCGCGCCATGTAATCCTCAAGGCCCGGCCCAACATCCGTCTGACCATCGACCTTCACAATCACCGTCGGCGCAGCCCGCTCCCAAACCGCTGACGGGTCACTCAGCCCCCAACGCTCCATCGCTGTACCTTCCGCCGACGCGCTGTAGAGATGCTCATGATCGGGGAAACTCCACAAAAGCTGATGCGTCCCCACCACCACATCGTCAGCGCTGATCGCTTGCGCCAGTGTCTCGCCCATTTCGGCGTACAAATAGGGCGGCAGCGTTCCCGTTTGCAAGACGACTGTCACGTTATCCCACGCGACGAATGACCCCAGCATCCGCCCGGCCAACACCACTACGATACATGCGGCGGCGGCGGCGCTGCGCCAGTTCGTGCCGCGCACAATGCCTCGCGTGAAAAATCCGTCAGCGATGAGGGTGCCAATCGGCACAAAATACAGCGGCGCGTAATGATGCGTATAGCCCTGCGTGTCCATCAGGCTCACGCCCACCAACACGCTGGCCAGTATGCCCAGAAACAGTCGGTCTGCGCCGCGCCTGCGCCATGCGATAAAGGCAAAACCAGCGAGGATTATCACCCATTCAATCAGCGACGGCCAGCGTAAATACGCAAACGTCTTTAAGCGCGTACCGCGTGTCGTGAGCAGAAAATCGACATAGTTTTGCAGTCCGCCCGACAGCGCAATATTGAACACGTAATAAACAGCGCTGCCTATTCCCGCGCCGATACCAAACCACAGCAGCGGCATGAGCATTTCCCGAACTGGCCGGCGGCGCACGATGTTCAGCGCGAACTCCGTCACATAAAACACACTGAAACCAAGCACGAACACCACTCCCGCCGTGTGAAGCTGCATCGACAGCGTGGCGAACAGTCCGGTGAGCGCGTGCCACATCCCACGCCGTTTTGTCCCTAAGCGCGCTTGAATCGCCGTGAAAGTCAGCAGCACCACCGCCGCCGCGAGTTGATGATTGGGGCGATAATCGACCACTGGAATGAAAGTCTGACTCAGAGCCGCGATGAATACGCTGACCACCGCCGCCCGCCGACCATACAGCCGCGCCGCAATCGCCCCGATGCCCGCAATTGCCAGCAGATAAACCACGAAGTTCCACAGGCGGCCCGCTTTGATGTCGTACCAGACGTTTTCCAATACCCAGCCGTAAGCCGCGAGACTCCAGCCTTTTCCCGGTTCGATGACATACGGCGTTCGCATCCACAAGCGCGAGTACAACCCCCCGACTCGAAATGGCGACGTGGCCATATCCGCATACTGCGCTTCGTCCGGGCTAAAACGCATGATGGTCAGCACTGTAATCAGCACCAGCGGCAAAAGCAGCAGCACAATGATCCCGCCGCCCATCAGCCAGCGCCGCCACTGTGTCCGCTCATCGGGCGCACAAACGACGATCACCAACGCCAGCAGCAGCCAGTTCAACGCCACGTACTGCTTAATCACTTCCTCAAACAGAGTCAGCCACAACAGCAGCAGCGGAATGTAAGAGATGGTCAGCACCCAACCGCGTGGCCATGGCCGCGACAGCCACCCTTTCAGCCGCTTTCGCAGCGCAAACGCCGCAATCCAACCGAGCGACAGGGCTATATGCAGCGCCAACACAACCGCATAGCCCTTGCTATACACACCCAACACCTCGCCCGAAGCGCTGGTATGCCCCCAGAGGATTTGCGTACTCAAGATTTGCCCTACGATAGCCAACAACAAGAGGGCGTTCAGCGTCAAATTTCGTGCGTTGAGCTTCATTACGTTCACAATTTAGTAGACAGCCGCAACAGTATAACCAGTCTCCGTTTGCCAACAAAATCGTTATGCCTCGTTCGTAAGCAAAACGGTTATAATGGGTAGATAACCTGCATCAACGCTGACACTCACTTCACCGTTGCCTTTGTCTTTTACTGATAACTGACAACTAAGGATTGACCACTAATCACAAAGGAGCGCTGTACCCTATGGATAACCGTACCTACCGCATCGGCTTCGCCAACGTCAGCGACGTGCATCCCTTCGGCGCGATTGTCCGCCAAGGCTTAGAAACCACCGCCGCCAAACATCCCAACATC
>JACMMD010000505.1 GCA_014379235.1 Anaerolineae bacterium | reverse complement strand
ACGCGCATCCTCAAACGTGCGCTGCAAACGCGGCGGAATCTGCCACAGCAAATATGGACTGTTCCAGAACCAATCGGGCGCGAGGCGCAGCCGCCCGACTTCTAACGCTGTCCGCAGACGCGATGCCAGCGCTGCCGGACGCGCACCGTGTTCGTCTAAAACGTGCAGGAAAGTATATACATCTGGTACAGTGGTATCGCTGACAAACGTCGGATGCAGCTTGACGTGGATCGTCGCCTGCGGCACAACATCCCGCGTGAGCAGTTCATCCAGCAGCACCAAATCCATCGCTAATTCCGTGCCGAAATTATCCGCGACGATGTGAACGGGGCCGCTGCCTGTGAGCAGATGTTCCACCGCCCGCGCCCGATCATCGGAGATCAGGTCGTCGTCTTCCCATGTGCCGCCGCGAGAGAGTGACGCCGCGAAACTCAGGTCGATACGGTTGCCCCACAGCGCGAAATCAAGCAGGGCAATCAGGCTGGATTCCAGCGGGCCGCGTTCGATGTTCAGCGCTAAGTCCAGCGTGTCCCACAGTGCGGCGCTTTCGATTTCATCGCGCTTTTTCTGCGCGAACGGGTCGCGTCCGGTTTCCCACCAGCGAATCGCCTGCATCAGGTGGCGGTAGAAAAACACTTCCGCGAAGAACCACTCCGCACCCTGCCACGTTTCGCCCGCATGAGGTGCATAGGCCGCGGCCCAATCGTCGTAATCCGGCGCGGGCACGTCGATCATCCGCATGGGTTCGTTCGCTTCGATCTCAGCTGACAACCGCGATAGGGCAGCGTGTATCGACGACGAATAATCAGGGTTGAGCGCTTGCACCTCGCGGATGATATTGGGTACGCGGCGGCGCATGGTGTCTTGTGCAAAAGCATTGCTCTCGTCGGTGCGGATCATTGGCGGGTGATTGGCAGGCGGCTGCATGAAAACTCCAGTAGTTATCAGTAAATAGTTATCAGTTTTCAGTGGTCAGTAATCAGTCAATATATGGACACACTGCCACGCATGACTGAAAACTAAAAACTGAGGACTGACTACTTCATTCGTCTAAGGCGGCGATTTCCGGCGGCAGCGTGAACTGACCATCGCTGCCTTGCGTGAAAGGTACAACGAGCAGTACCGCGTTCCCATTCAACGGGCCGTAGATATGTGGGAACAGCGCGCTTTCGTCAACTTGCATATTTGCCGCCGCAGCGCCATCGACATGCGCGGGTGGCTCGAACTTGACTTCGGCTTCAACGCGGTTAGGGTCGATGCACAGCAGCACCAGATTTTCCGCGCCAGCATAAAACGCATTAGCCACGCTCGCCACCTGTGCAGGCATCGAGCAGTGGATGAAGCCCTCAGTTTCCAACGAATCGGCGCGATAGTGACCATCGACCAGCAGCGCACGTTCCCACTCTATGCGGGGGATAATGTGTAAGATGATGCCCATGCTACGAACCTATCTCTAATACGGATCGTTTGCTTGACGGCTGGTGGACGCGCCATTCGCTGACCAGCATCCCAAAGACGACGTGATCGACAAAATGATCGTACAGCCATTCGACCTGCCGCATGACACCTTCGTTGGTAAAACCGAGACGTTCCGGGATGGCCCGGCTTGGTAGGTTATCCGGCGCACAGCTAATGCCGACGCGGTTCAACTTGAGCGTCTTGAAGGCGTAGTCGGTCAGCGCGGCAGCGGAGCGCGTCATCAAGCCCTTACCTTGATACTCTGCGCCGAGCCAATAGCCGATCTCGGTTTTACGGTTGGCCCAGTCAATCGCATGAAAGCCAATCACGCCGACCAGTTTGTCCCGATACCAGATGCCAACCTGAAAGCCGTTATTATCGGCAAATTGCTGCCGTGTCAATCTAATGAACGACTGCATGTCGGCGGCGCTTTGCGTCCCATCGAGCCACGCCATCCACTTCCGCAGGTAGGCGCGATTTTGATCGATCAGCGCGAACAACTCTGCGGCGTGGTGGTCTTCGAACAGGTTCAAGTCGGTTTCTTCATCTAGATGATAGGTAAACATCGAGCAGCTCGGCCTCGTCAATGGATGCTGTCCATTAACAATAACAGAAATTGGGGAAACATTGCGAATTTGTGGATGGGGCAATTAGCGGTT
>JACMMD010000504.1 GCA_014379235.1 Anaerolineae bacterium | reverse complement strand
TGCTGATACTTGGCGCATGTAAAGGTGATGTCGAACTCAACTTAGGCGATCTGCCGACGTTGATGGTGCTGCCAACGCTAACCGCTACGCCGGCGCCAACGGCGCTTCGGGCCGCGCTCGTGCCGCCAACCCGCGAGTTCCACAACGCTCTGCCGCCCACATGGACGTCAACGCCGGTCACACCAACGCTTATTCCAACGGCGACGCTCGTGCCTGTTGATACGCTGCCACCACCGACAGCGACGTTCACCCCTACACTTGTGCCGACGATCACGCTGACGCCGCGCTTTTCGCCCACATATACCAACACCGTTCCGCCGACTGTGGCGCCAACCGCGACGCCGATGGGCGATGCGTTCGTCATCGGTGAGAGCGGCATCAACCTACGGAACGGGCCGAGCATGACATTCACGCCGCCGTTGGCGCTGCTGCCGCCGCTCACCGAGATGACTCTCATCGGGCGAAGCTCGGATTCGCGCTGGTATGAGGCGCGCACGTTCGACGGCTTATCCGGTTGGGTATCGGCCAGCCTCATGCAGACACGCATCGATCCCGCCGCGCTGCCGATTACGTGGGTGATTCAAGCGACACCTGCGCCTGCGGCAGTGGTCGCGCTGCCACCTGCCGCACCCGCCGTCAACGCGCCGATACCACCTACAGGGGCAACTGCTAACGTGCCGGGCCTGAGCATCAGCCAACGAGCGCGCCAGATTTTCCAGACGGGGCAGAACATGGGCAACCGCGCCAACGTGTTCTCTAAAGTAGGCGACAGCATCACGGCCACGCAGCCATTTTTAATCGGCTTTGGCGTGGGTACCAGCGATTACAACCTCGGCCCGTATGGTTATCTGCAAGAGACGATCAACTATTTTTCGGCGTCACCGCGTCCCGGTGTGGCCAATTCGTTCGTCAATCAGAGCATGGCGGCATCGAGCGCGTTCAACGCGGCGGCGGTGCTGGCATCGATATGGGCGGATGCGGCGGTGTGTTTGCCCAATGAAAGCCCACTGTTGTGCGAGTATCGGCTGAACCGTCCGAGTGTGGCCCTCATTATGCTTGGCTCGGTGGATGTGCAAATTTACGACCTTGAACAGTTCCGCGTCTCGATGGATACGATTGTGCAGACGACCATCGCGCAGGGCATTATCCCGGTGCTGACCACTTTTCCGACGCCGCCGGATTATTTCCCCGATAAAGCAGGGCCGTTCAATGATCTTATTCGTGAAATTGCGGCACGGGAGCAAATCCCGCTCATCGACCTGCGTGCCGCCAGCGATCCACTGCCGCACTACGGCGTGGGCACAGATAATTATCATCTGTCGCATCGGGGTGATGGGTATATCGACCTTAACGGCGAGGAAAATCAGTGGGGGCTGACGCTGCGTAACCTGCTGACGCTGCATACGCTCGATGCGCTGCGGCGGGATGTGCTGACGCGGTAGGTAGCTGGTCAGCGCGCTGAGTACAGCGTTTCAGCCTGTCAGCACATCGGTAATTGTGTACAGGTGATGGTGATATACTTCAAAACTGTTGCTAGAAGAATCAGGAGGTGAACGGATGACTGAACGAGCGCCCATCGAAGTCACCAATCTAGACCGCTATGGCTCCCCTGAACTGCTGTGGAGCAGACCGCGCGATCTCCTCGCAAACAGCCATAAAGGAACCGACATCACATTCTTCCTTGGAACGGTGCGACCTGATGGCCGCCCGCACTCTGCCGGGGTCGGCGGTCTCTGGCTCGACGGCTATCTCTATTTCACAAGCAGCCCGCAGGCGCGCAAGGCTCGCAATATCGCGGCGAACCCGGCCTGCACGTTGTCTGTCAAACTGGAAGGGATCGACCTCGTTTTCGAAGGTGAAGCCAGTCGAATCACCGATCATGCGACGCTGGAGAAGACGGCACAAATGTACCGCGAGGGCGGGTGGCCGGCAGAGGTGCAGGGCGATGCGTTCACGGCTCCGTTCAGCGCTCCGAGCGCCGGGCCGCCGCCGTGGTACGTCTACCGCTTCACGTTTCACACCGTCTTTGGGGTTGCTACCGCAGAGCCATCTGGCGCGACACGCTGGCGATTCGACGGCTGATTGGCGTGAGAGGGTGACAGTGCTCACGACATCGAGAACCGTAGAATCATAAGGGCAGGTTTCAAACCTGCCCTTACACATCCAGACGCACACAATGGTTGCCGTGTTAGGGCGACGCATGTGTCGCCCCTACGGTAGTATGTGATTTTGGCTACTGGCGCACTGGAACGTATTTCCGACGAAGGCCAGCGCGGTTTCGGCCACTTCTTGGCAGCTATGATCGATGGTCAGCGAGTGCCCACGATCAGGGATTTCAGTTACGGGGGTGGGCAATCGCCCATAACATCGTTCACAGGTTGCGCGGATCGCCCGTTCAGGATTTACAATGATCTTGCTATTTGCACGGCAAATTTGAAAAACAGGATAGCGCCATGCCATCAGCCAAAGAGAAGTTCAAAACCATCGATGAGTACATCAATTCTTTTCCAGAAGCAGTGAGGGAGCGCTTGCAAACTCTCAGAAAACTCGTCAAAGAAGAAGTGCCGGACGCACAAGAAGCCATCAAATACGGGATGCCGACATTCGTATTTCACGGCAATCTGGTTTTATTTGCCGGGTGGAAAAAGCACATCGCGCTTTATCCGGTTACAACGGAAATGGAGGCATCTATCGAAGAATTGGCGAGCTATAAAACGAGCGGCAAGGGGACGATTCAATTCCCGATGAACCAGCCGCTACCCTTGCCACTGATTCGCAAGATCGTTGCGTTTCGGGTGAGAGAGCATTTAAGCCGCGCAACCGAGGATTGAAATCCCCGGCTAGAAAACATGATGTATTTTTAGACCTTCGCTACTCTCAGGCGCCCGTATTCGACCTTGATGCAGCGATCCATCACCACCTGCAGACCCGCGTCAACGGCGGCTTTCGCTGCCCAATCATCGACCACGCCCAACTGCGCCCAAACGACTTTCGCGCCGACAGCTATCGCGTCATCGACCACACCTTGCAGATATTCTGAGCGGCGAAATACGTTCACAATGTCAATCGGTTCGGGGACAGCGGCCAGCGACGGATAACATGTCTCGCCATCAATGCTCTCTACGGTGGGGTTGACGGCGTAGACCTTGTAACTAAC
>JACMMD010000047.1 GCA_014379235.1 Anaerolineae bacterium | reverse complement strand
CAACTCATCAGCCCCGATGCCACGACTCAATATGCAGCGGTGGATACGCCCGCCGTATTCGTCGATGGCGCGCTGACACGGGCGACGATCTCGCTTGATCTGCCGCCGGATGTGCCTGCGTTGACAGCGGCCAAGCTGTTCATCGAGCCGCGCTATGGTAATGCCGTGACGTATACGCCCGTCGTCCGAGATGTGGTTCTCAACCGTCCGCCTGCTGCACAGCAAAATCCCGACGCCCAAACGCTCGACCTTCAGTTTGGGGCGGAAATCACGCTCGACAGCTACTACGCGGAAGTGCGCGACGACGCGCTGCAACTTACGCTGTACTGGCAGGCACAAAGCGTGCCGGATGAAGATTATCAGGTGTTTGTGCATGTGGTCGACAGCGCGGGCGAGATCGTGGCGCAGGATGATGGCTCGCCGGTGGACAACCGCTATCCGATGTCACAGTGGCGGGCGCAAACGCTCATCGAAGATCAGCACGTTTTGTCGTTAGATGGTCTGCCGTTCGGTGAAAGCTATCGGATGCGCGTGGGCGCGTATCGCTCTGCGGATGTGACGCGCCTAGCGATCACACCGAAGAACGCTAATGTTGACGATAACAGCGTTTGGCTGTACACCTTTGAACGTTAGCCCCAATTCCAGACGACCCACATGGCGCGCATGGGTTGAGCGCTCTTGTTGGCGAGGCGGTGCGGCGTGGTCGAGTCGAAAACGATAGTGTCGCCTTCTACCAGTGTGTATTGATTGAACCCCAACTGCACGACCAGTTCACCTTCGAGCACCAGACCAAACTCGCGCCCATCGTGATATGACAGGTTTGTGCCGGAAGCCGCGCCAGCCGCGTAGCTGATCTCTAAAATCTCGATGTTCGGTTCGGCGGCAGCGGTCAACCGCGACCACGATACGCCGCCCTTTAAGCGAATCGTCGGACGGGCGCTGGCATGAAGAAGCTGCACCATCACTGATGCAGCCATAGCGGATTTGGCATCGGCATTGTGTCCGTGCGTGAGCTGCTGAATCATCGCCTCGCGCATTTCGCTGGCGGTTAGCTCCGGGCTAAGGGAATCTTCCTCGACTGCGGTGATGAGCGTATCTTGCTCAGGAAAGAAGTAGTCGATGGGCAGTGCCAGTGCCGAAGCGATGTTATAGATCGAGCGCACTGACGGATAGGCTTTGCCAGTTTCAATCTGACTGAGCATACTCGCGCTCATGTTGGCTTTGGCCGCGAGTTCGCGTAAGGTCATCTGTCGCTGCTGGCGGCCTGCCCGGAGTTTCTCACCGATCACCCGCGCATATGCTAAGTCTGTATCTTCCATGTCATGCCTCAAACCAACGCTGGTAAAGTTCCCGCTCAAATAAGCCTACGCTGTTAAATTGCATTATACAAGCTGGCTATAACCCTGTATATCTCGTGATTATGCAACGGCGCTTGTTCAATGCTGATTGACAAGCACGGTTTTTGACGCTAACCTATTCAATATAATTAAACACCAATGATTGAATTTTGGCAGGCGGAAAAGTGTTTATCGTTTTCACTGCTTCAAGAATAACAAGCCCGGTTCGTTTCTGAAAGAAACTAGCGCGGGCATTTTTATTAGGAACGATGGCATGGCTGTTGTAGGGTTTATCGGTTTAGGCATGATGGGCAGTCGTATCGCGGCGCGGCTGCTGGCTAAAGGCTACCTTGTCGCGGGCTATAATCGAACGCCGGAGAAAGCCGCTGTGCTGGTAAATGCCGGGCTGCAACTGTGTGCTTCTCCGCGAGAAGTGGCTGAAGTCGCGGACATCACCATGAGCATGGTCTCGAATGATGATGCGCTCATCGCTATTGCCGATGGCGCAGATGGCGTTCTCGCGGGATTATCCGCCGGGAAAATCTACGTTGAAATGAGTACCGTCAGCCCGCGTTTGAGCCGCGATCTCGCGCAGCAGGTGTCCGCACGGGGCGCACATATGCTGGAAGCGCCGGTTTCCGGCAGCATCCCCGCCGTCGAAAGTGGTACGCTGGTGATCTTCGTGGGTGGGAACGCGGATGTGCTGGAGCATGTGCGCCCGATCTTAGAGGAACTCAGCCAGAAGATCATCCACGTTGGCGCTAGCGGCCAAGCCGTTACCACTAAAATCGCTATCAATCTTGGTTTGCCGATCCAACTCGCCGCGTTGTTTGAGGGTGTACTGCTGGCTGAAAAGAGCGGTGTTTCTCGTCAGCAAGCGCTGGACTCGCTGCTCAACAGTGCCGCCGCGTCCCCTGCGATGAAGTACCGCGCTCCGCTTGCGCTCAACCCGCCTAAAGAAGTGTGGTTCAGCGTCGATATGATGGTGAAGGACGTGCGCCTCGCGCTCGATCTGGGGCAGGAGTTAGGCGTTCCCCTGCCGACGGTGCAGCTTTCGTATGATCTGCTGCTGCAAGCGCAGTCAATGGGCTACGGCGAAGAAGATTTCGCCGCGCTGTTCAAGGTGCTGGCGGATATGTCCGGCGCGTAACTGAGACTACTGTAGGGGCGACACATGTGTCGCCCGTATCTAAT
>JACMMD010000503.1 GCA_014379235.1 Anaerolineae bacterium | reverse complement strand
CACTCCCGAAGACGAGTTCGTGCTGGATTTCGGCGTCGCGCCTGATGGCAATTGGCTGGCTTACCGCACTCAGGAAGCGCTGTTTATAACCGATCTGCATTCGGGTTACAGCACCACGCTCGATACCGACGCCGATTTCCCGGCCACACGCGGCGAAGGCGATACGGTAGCGTGGTCGCCGCAGGGTGATGCCGTCGCCTATACTACGCTCGGCGGGGCGCGAGTGTATTTTCTCAGCAGTCCCGGCGTGAACATCGTGACCTTCATCATCGAACTGCACGAAGGGCCGTTCTCGAATTTGAGTTGGTCGCCAAGTGGTCGTTATCTGGCCGCCGAAGCCGCCGATAATGTGTGGTGGGTTTATCGTCGTGATGGCGCGGCGCTCAATCTCGCCAGTGCGATTCCGTCAGCGCTCGGCGCGACGTGGCTCAACGGCAATGAATTGATCTTCGCTCCGGCAGAGGGCGGCATTGCGCGCATGAACCTCGATAGTCAGAACGCGCAAACGGCCATCGTGAACGACACGCGCTTATACTATCTTCCGTACTATCTGCCCGATGGTACGCTGCTGGCCTTCACGCAGCCGGAGATTGCCGCTGATCCTGCGCCCGATAATGACTCGACACCTGTCGCGCCGCTCCTCGATCCCGAAGGCTACGGCGTTTTACTGCGACTGCCTGCTGGCGCATCCCAACCGGAGACGTTTGGGCAAGCGCCGATTCTGCTGACCGACGCGCAATGGTCGCCGGATGGTGGGCTGCTGTCGGCGCTGCGAGATGGCGTTTTCGCGCTGGTCAATCCGCAAACGGGCAGTGCATTCCCGCTGCCAATTCAAGATGCTGTTGCCTATGCGTGGGCCCCACGCCCACTGCAAGCCGTTGATGGCTTGCCACTGACCGCCGACGGTTATTTTCTCGCTCAGGATGAGAACGGCGAAAGCAACGCCGGAATCGCGCAGGTGTGGCATCTACCCGCCGATGGTTCGCCAGTGGAACAGCTCACCAGCGCCGAGCAAAACGTCACTGGCTACGGCGTTTCTCGTGATGGGCGACTGTTGACTTACAGCAGCGAGAGAAAATTGTGGCTGCTAGATTTAAGCGCACCCATCCCGCCGACAGCCATACCAGCGACAGCAACACCCATACCGCCAACGGCAACAGCCACACCGCCAGCAAGCATCGCCACGCCGGACGCTACCCTAGCAGCTACCCTTGCCGCCGCCCAACCTACTGCGCCAGCGATCAATCCGGTGGCGACGGTTCTCAGCCGCAGCGTCGCCCGCGAACTCACCAGCTTATCCGGCGACCTCGACGCGCAGCCTGTTTTCAGCCCCGACAATACGCGCATCGCCTATACCAACGGTGGCATCTGGGTCGTCAGCGCGACAGGTGGCGACGCTCGTTCTATCGTCAACAACACGCCGACGATCACCTATTCACAGCCGCGCTTCTCGCCCATTGACGCGAACCTGCTGCTGATCGACATCGCAGAAGGCAGCGGCCATACGCCGGGACTTCTCGACCTGACCGCCGTACAAATCGCGGAAATCCCCAACCGCCACGCCGACGCTGGTTGGCTGCGTGATGGACGCATTTTCAGCTATGGCCCCGGCTTTGGCGAACTCAGCGGCGGACTGCACATCACTACCGCTGAAATGCCCGCTCAACCTGCACCCCTGCTCGCGGCGAACGTCGGCATCGCCAACGCCGTTGAAGCAGCGCCGGGACGCCTGCGAATGCTGCTGCCCACACGGGAAATCGGCCCGTCCCCGCTGCGCGTGATGGAAACCAGCGCCAGCAATTCGATCAATTCTGTAACAGAGGGCGGATTTGTCGTCGCGCCCCTGCTTTCGCCTGACGGGAACTTTATCGCGGGCTATACTTACACTGAGGTCGATGCAACCGCCAGCGGCATCCGGCGCGGCCCGCTTACCCTGCGCGATTTAACCAGCGGTCAGCAGGTGATTCTGCGCGCCCCGCAGCAAATCTGGGACTTTCAATGGGGTTCAGGCTGATTCTTACCTGATATTAATTTCCCAGTAGTACCATGAACCTTGATTTACACTGAAGGAAAGTGATGTATGCCCGGAGAACGTGTACTCGTGATCGAGGACGAAGCGCGCATCGCGCAGTTTATCGAGCGCGGGTTGATTTATGAAGGTTATCGCGTGAGTGTTGCCCGTGATGGGCAAACTGGTCTAGCGATTGCGCGGGATAACCCGCCTGATTTGGTTATCCTCGACTGGATGCTGCCGGGACTTGATGGGCTGGAAGTCTGCAAGCGACTGCGCGCCGCCAGCGAAGTCCCGATTTTGATGTTGACGGCTAAAGATGATGTGAAAGATCGCGTGGCTGGCTTGGATGCTGGCGCGGACGATTATCTCGTCAAGCCGTTTTCGGTGGACGAACTGATGGCCCGCGTGCGGGCACTGTTCCGCCGCTCAACGCCGACCTCACGGCCTGATGTGCTGCGTTTTGCCGACCTGACGCTGGATACGGGGACGCATCGCGCATATCGCGGTGAACGCCCTATCGACTTAACGGCCAAAGAGTACGAACTGCTCGAACTGTTCATGCGGAATCCGCGCCGTGTCCTCACCCGTGACGTGATCTTTGACCGCGTATGGGGCTATGACTTCGGCGGCGAAAGTAACATCATCGAAGTTTATGTGCGCTATCTGCGCCAGAAAACCGAAGCCGAAACCGAGCCGCGCTTGATTCATACCGTGCGCGGTGTGGGTTATGTACTCCGCGAAGAAGAATGATTCACGATAAGGCGAGCCGCGCCGTCATTCCCATGACGCTGCGTACCAAGTTGATTCTGTGGTACTGCGGCCTCTTGGTTATTCTGGTGGTGTTCATCGGCGGCGCGGCCTTTGCCACCATGCGCTGGACGCTGGTCAGCGAAATTGATCGCACTCTCGGCGATACCGCCGAGCAGGTGATTCGCAACAGCCGTGCCTTTTTAGTCGGCGAGTTTTCGGGCCCGCAGGCTATTCAGGTGCGGCTGCCATCGCTGGACATCTTCCGCGCGTCCGGCGTTTACGTGCAGGTTTGGGATCAGTTGCAGGGTGAACCGCGCTTCGCTGCGTCATCGACCAATCTCTCAGAGTTTCATGAGCCGCTCGATGCGCGCACACTCGGCGCACAAGAGCCGACGTTCAACAACGTGACGGTGGATGAAACCGACCTGCGTGTCCTCACGCGGCCCGTGTTCGGGCTGCAAGGGCAGTTGTTCGGCAGTATTCAGGTAGCCGCGTCGCTGCAAACCGTCAACCAAGCGACTGACCGCCTGCTGGTGATTATGCTCATCGGCGGCGGCCTGTCGATTTTGCTGTCGGTGGCGGTTGGCCTGTGGCTGTCGTCGATGGCGCTCAATCCGATTAAGAAAGTCACTCTGGCAGCGGAACGTATCGCCGCGACGGACGATCTCGGCACGCGCCTCAGTTGGAATGGCCCGATGGACGAACTCGGCCAGTTGACATCGGTGTTTAACCGCATGATGGATCGGCTCGAACACCTCTTTAACGTACAGCGACGTTTCGCGGCGGACGTATCTCACGAACTGCGTACCCCGCTCACCGCCATGCGCGGCAACATCGAAATCATCCAGCGCTATGGCATGGATGACGATGCCCTCGAAGCCGTTCACAGCGAAGTCGAGCGCATGTCGCGGCTGGTCAACGATCTGCTGCTGCTGGCCCGTGCCGATTATGGCGGGCTGACGCTCGAATTGGCCGTGCTTGATCTGGATACCGTCGTCATGGAAGCCTACCGCGAAACACAGGCTTTTATTCGCGGCAAAGAGCGCGACCTGAACGTCGTCATTGATCGCTTTGAACCCGTTCGCGTCAATGGCAACTCGGATCGCATCAAACAACTGCTGCTCAACCTCACCTCGAACGCCATCAAGTTCACACCTGACGGCGGCTCGATCACGTTGAGTTTGTATCAGGACAATGGGCGGGCGATTCTCAAGGTCAAGGACAGCGGCATCGGCATCAGCCCCGAAGATGTGCAGCAAATTTTCGAGCGCTTCTTCCAAGCGGGGCCCAACAGTGCCGCCAGAGGCGACGGTTTCGGGTTGGGCTTGTCGATTGCCAAGTGGATTGTCGAAGCACACGGCGGCTCGATCAGCGTCAGCAGTGATTACGGCAAGGGCACAACCTTCAGCATTTCGCTGCCGGTTCTCCACGCCGATACGCTCAAGATGCGTATCCCCGAACTGCCCAAACGCCGCCGCAACCTGAGCGACATTGTGCGCCGAACTCCGCAAAAAGATACGCCGCCGACAGCCAGCCGCAAGCGCCAGCCCGAACGCTAACGACGCTTCAAGCGCTGTCGAGATGTTGAATGCTGCTTAGGAGAATATCGCGTAGATGTTTATCGGAGAGCGTGTAATAAACGTGCCGCCCACTTTTCGTCCAGTGAACCAGCCCCATATCGCGCAGGTATTTAAGCTGATGCGACACCGCAGGCTGATCCATGCCGAGCGCCCGCGTCATGTCGGAAACGCACCATTTCCCCTGCGCCAGCATTTTGACCATGCGTACCCGCGTGGGGTCGGACAGCACCTGAAAAAATCGAGCGACAGACTGCGCGTCGTCTACAGAAAGAACGTCGCTCTGGGTGTCTTCTTCAACCGCGCTGTAAGTAAGCACTGCGTTCGCCATATAAGAGTCTCGGACAAAATTTTTATACCGCTATCCTCACAGTATACAGCAGACAATATGACATCTGAAATTAAGATGGGGCTTTTGTTAGATAAAACAAAAGGGGTGGTCAATTGACCACCCCTTGCAGAGACTTTTACGCCTTCAACTTCTCGAAGTAGTGCTTACGCAGCTTGGCAACCTTTGGCGCGATGACCACCGCGCAGTATCCCTGATTCGGGTGGTTGACGTAGTATTCCTGATGATACGGCTCGGCGATGTAGAACTT
>JACMMD010000502.1 GCA_014379235.1 Anaerolineae bacterium | reverse complement strand
TGTTACCCGCGCTCAATGCGATTAGCGGGCGGTTGCTCATTGTCGGCGGCGGTGCGACGGGCATCGAAGCGGCGGCGGAATTTGCCGAGTCCTTCCCGAATGCGAAGGTGCAGTTGGTGACACGCGGCGAGTTTGGCGATTTCATCACGAAAGGCATCGCGGATTATATGGGGAAATCGCTGCGGGAGTTAGGCGTTTCGCTGCAAGATCATACGACTATCAGCGAACTGCGCGAACGCGAAGCGGTCACGAGCAGCGGCGCGCTTATCCCGTTCGATGTGTGCCTGTGGACAGGCGGTTTCAGCGTGCCGAAGCTGGCGCGTGAAACGGGACTGAAGGTAAACGAGCGCGGGCAAATTTTGACGGATATGTTCTTGCGCTCGATCTCGCATCCTGACATTTTCGCCTGCGGTGATACGGCTATGACTGTCGAAGAACCCGGCGTTCGCTGGCGCATGAGCGCGTTCACGGCGCTGGTCACGGGCGCACATGCGGCGCAGTGTATCGCGGACGTGGTGCGTGGCAAAACGCCGGAACCTCTGAGTTTTGCTTATTATGGGCAGGCGATTGCGCTCGGACGCCACGATGCCATTGGCTTCCTCACGTATCCCGCCGATAAGCCCATCGCGCCGTATTTCACGGGCTGGTTCGGGCAGCAGTACCGCGAGTTATTCGCCACATACGCGAGTGCGCTATCGCGTCTCGAACGGCGTGTACCCGGTATTTTCAACTGGCAGGGGCGCGGGCGTTATGCCGCCGCCAAACGCAAAGCCGCTCGCTTGGAGAAGGTCGGTCAGTCGACATGAATGACACGAGCAGCATGGAACAGTTCGAGGCGCAGCGCCCGTTGATGTTCGCCATCGCTTACCGCATGTTGGGCAGCGCGATGGAAGCAGAGGACATCGTGCAGGAGGCTTTCATCCGCTATCAGCGAGTGCCAGCCGGGAGTATCATCTCGCACAAGGCGCTGCTGACGACGATGGTAACGCGCCAGTGCATCAACGCGCTGCAATCGGCGCGGGTACAGCGCGAAAGCTACATCGGGCCGTGGCTGCCCGAACCGCTGTTAACGGGTGATGACGCGCTCAACAGCGACGAGACGCAGGCGGATACTTACACAGTCTCGCCGTCCGATGCCGCCAGCATCCACGAATCGCTGTCCTTGGCGTTTCTCGTGCTGCTGGAAAGTCTGACTCCGGTTGAACGCGCTGTGTTCCTGCTGCGAGAAGTATTCGACTACGAGTACGCTGAGATTGCAATGATTGTCGGCAAAGAAGAGGCCGCTTGTCGCCAATCGTTCAGCCGCGCTAAAAAGCACATTGTGGAACATCGCCCGCGTTTCCAGCCTTCGCCGGATGAACATCGCCAAATGCTGGCTAACTTCATGCGGGTGATTGACGGCGGTGATTTGGCGGGTTTGGTGAACCTGCTGGCCGAAGATGTGACATTATGGGCCGATGGTGGCGGTAAGGCGCGTGGCGCGGCTACCCGTCCGCTGCGCGGTGCAGCGACAGTAGCACAGTTCGCCATCGCTACAACACGGCTCCTGCCAGAGAACCTTCAGGTTGAAGTCAAAACGGTCAATGGCGAGCCTGCAATTGTCCTGCGCGATGCTGTCGATGGTCGGGCCTTTGTGGTGATCTCCATCCGCATGGAGCGCGGACGCATCGCGGAGATGTGGACTATCGGCAACCCCGATAAGCTCAAACGGGTGTAGGAAAAATTACCCCTCTATCCCTTGCC
>JACMMD010000501.1 GCA_014379235.1 Anaerolineae bacterium | reverse complement strand
TGAAAGCGTTCTTGAAAGAGGCGCTCAAAGATCAGGTTGCGGAAGCGGTCTAGAGTCAGATTGCAATCCATTCCGGGTTAGTAGTGGCGCAGCGCGCTGCGCCACTACTAACCCGTTTAGAAAAAGCTGCGACAATAGTTGTCGCAGCTTTTTCGTTTATAAACTGTGCATAATTACCTATTCATACTTTGTTCAATTTTATAATTTCTGTTTTACGATAATGTTGCAAATTACGAAATGTACAATTGTTTCGACCTTAGCGCACCATAATTTATGTAATATGTGGTGTATCGCTCCGATTGTTGAGGTAGTGCCGGAAGATATGATTATGCTTCACATTTCAGACGCGCAGCGACAAAAAGCGCTGCTCGACGCGATCTTCTCGAACTCGCCATCGGGTTTACTTCTGGTTTCCATCGACGGTGTTTTACTCGAAACCAGCGCTGCCGCTGACCATATGTTCGCGCAGGACGGCGCAT
This sequence comes from Anaerolineae bacterium, assembly GCA_014379235.1. Classification (GTDB taxonomy): domain Bacteria; phylum Chloroflexota; class Anaerolineae; order Aggregatilineales; family Phototrophicaceae; genus JACMMD01. The sequence continues at coordinate 1,817 of JACMMD010000501.1, read as the reverse complement.
TATTCATCGAGCAGCATGTGTTTGAAATGTTCGCTGCTGCCGGATGCAACGATGAGGACGAAGACACCTTCATCGAGCAATTGGGCGAAAAACAGCCGTTTGAGTTCTCACTGCGCGCAGGCAATAAATCCTATAAACTCAACAGCAGTTGGCTGGAAGAGATGGGCGAATGGCTGGTCTTCGTTGAAGATGCAACGCCTGCTGTCGCCTTGTCTGAACTCAAGGCGCGTGTGCAGCGGCTTGCCTCGCACGACCTGAAAAACCCACTCTCGCGCATTATGGGCTATGGAACGCTGCTGCTCGATCTGGACGATTTGCCGGAAAAGCACCATAATTTCGTTGAGCGGATTGTGAAATCCAGCGAAGAAATGACCTCGATGCTGAGGAGCTTCGCCGCTCTTGAACAACTGCGTTCAGAGGGCATTCAGCGTAAACCGCTCAATTTCGTGGGACTGGTGCAAGCGGTGACTCAAACGTATCTAACGGATATGCAAACGAAAAGTCTGACCTTCAGCAGCGCTATGCCGGAAACACTCCCGTCTATTTTTGGCGATCAGGAAAAGCTGGCGCAGGCCGTTTCTCACTTGATGCACAACGCGATCACCTACACCAAAGAGGGCGGCAGCATCAACCTGCGTGTATCCCAAGTGAAGAACCGCGCCCGTTTGGAGATCGAAGATAACGGCTATGGCATCCCCGAATCCGCGCAAGGGCGCTTGTTTCAGGAGTTCTATCGTGTTCGGACGCCGAGCACGGCCCACATTGGCGGCATCGGACTGGGGCTGAGTCTGGTCAAGTCTGTGGTTGAGGCGCATCAAGGGCGTGTTTGGGTAATGAGCGAAGAAAACGCAGGCAGCACGTTTATCATGGAACTGCCCATCCCGCGCTCGTGACGCGAAAAACCATCCTCATATTCGTCGGCTTATGGCTGGCGACGACAATCTATATCGTGCTGCTCCCCACGCGGCATTACACCCCCGACGCGGTTAATAATCTCCAGTTCATCGAAGATCAAAATGAGTTTGAATTGTGGCACAGTCAGCATTTGCTGGCACAGTGGCCGGCCTACTGGACGTACCAATTGGCTGGCGGTACGCTGCGGGCATGGCAGGCGATGTCCATTGCTCACGCACTGATGGCCGGCGCGGCGGTGGGTGTGGTCTATCTCACGGCGCTGCGGCTCACATTATCGCAGCGAATCAGTATCGGTACGGCGCTGGTGCTGTGGTTCAGCTACGGCTTCTGGCACTACCAGAGCGACCCCGACATCTACAGCGCGGGTTATCTGGCGGTGGCACTGCTGCTGCTAGCGTTTACGTACTATCTGCAAGGGCCGAACCTCAGGCGGGCGCTGTGGTTGGGGCTGGCGGGTTCGTTGGCGCTGCTGATGCACCAGTTGAGCATCGAACTCGGCGGGCTGATGGGCCTCGCGCTGATATGGTTCGCTTGGCAACGATCCGTATCGGGCTATGCGTGGCGGCATGTGACTATATACGCCGTGCTCTGCGCGCTGCCGACGCTGGTGCTGTACGTCATCGGCTGGCAGGGTGCGAACCGCTATCTGGTCGGTATCGGCGGCGAACCGCTGACATTCTTAGGCTTTGCATTGCGATACTTCGGCGCGGCCAGTTCGGGCGCGGCGACATGGGGCGTATCGCTAGGGCTGAACACGCTGCCGACGGCGGCCTATACGTTCTTGCTCAGTTGGACGCTGCCGCCACTGCGCGAAGAATTATCGCTGTGGTCTATGCTGCCGCCAGTTATGCTGTTAGCGGGATTAGCGCTGTTCGCTGTTCATGCGCTGTTCGTGCTGCGTT
>JACMMD010000500.1 GCA_014379235.1 Anaerolineae bacterium | reverse complement strand
CCGCTTCCCGACGACGACCCGTACTGGTCACACCCAAAGGTGATCGTGACGCCACACTTGTCCGGGCCGACCCCTGTTGCTCCAGCCGCAACGCAGATCGCCGACGCGATCGTGCAACTGGAGCGCGGTGTGCCAGTCAGCTCGCTGCCGGGTTACGTCGACCGAGCGCGCGGGTATTGATCGTCCTGATATTCCGGCGCACAGCGGGACGGCCTCTCGCGGCCAAAAGCGGTCCTGGCGCGATGCGCCCTAAATCTTCCTCAAACCAGACTAGGGAGGGGAGTTGTCAGCGAATTAAAAGCCGACGTTTGCTGCTTGGAGATTGAACGCAGCAGATAACGCAAAATGCCCCCATTGCCCATCTTGGCTAGCAGCTCACGTGAACGATCTCCGAAGAAACTCGACGCAGTCACACCGTGGCTTCACGCTGATCGAGCTGATGGTGGTTGTAGCGATCATCGCCATCTTGGCCTTGATGGCTGTTCCAAGCTATCACGACAAACACATTCGCGAGCAAGTCATTGAGGCAATGCGGCTGACCGACATCGCCAAAGGACCCATCGCCGCCGCCTGGGCGACCACCAAAACTTTCCCGGATGACAACGCCGCGGCGGATTTGCCCACGCCTGATAAGGTGGTCAGCAACTACGTCAAGTCGCTGACAATCGAAGCCGGTGCCATTCACGTCGTGTTTGGCAACCAAGCCAATGGCGCGCTGCGTGGTATGACCTTAAGCCTGCGTCCTGCGGTGATCGAAGATGCTCCCATCGTGCCCGTGGCCTGGGTGTGCGGCTTTGCGGCGCCGCCCGAGAAGATGACCGTGATAGCGGCCAACAAGACCGACCTCCCCAAGGGATGGCTGCCGGTCAACTGCCGCTGAACGCGGCATTAGCTGCAAGCGCCGTGAACTCATGCCCGTTGGCGCTGGGAATCGTTGACCGCGCCGCAGGGTTGGGTCGATGTCCCACTCTGTCAGCGTCGTGATGTGATCGCGACTCTGGCCGATCCGTCGGGGAACGAACTTCTTCAAATCTGCGAGCAACCTCGGCATCCAGAATCGGCCAATTGGGGACATAGACCTGAGTCGCCAATTCCGGCCGGAAGGGCGATCTGGCGGTGACCGAACGGCTAACCCCGGGCCGTGCGGTTTTTCTGGGATTTGTTAATACTGTAGTTATATACAGTATCTAGTCCGAAAGCTAGCATTCATGCGGCTCGGCGGCGAACGGCCGGTCCATGTTATTCCGCAACCGCCACATTTAGGAGCAGAATCTTGCGGTCGAAAACACGTTAGACGGCACATGGGACACACGTACTCGGTTCGTCGGGTGGGTAGAGAAACGGTGCGCTACTCGGACTGCGAACTGAGCTTAGACATGGACTGTTATCGTGATCCATCGAATGGCTCTTACATGATCGTGATTGGTGACAAAGGCGTCAGCGCAGGTCATCCGCGGCACTTGACCGTTGATGAGCTACGCGTTGTTGAAGATCGGGTGAAAACGCAGCTGGAGATCAAACGCCTGTTCGGCTTTGCTGTTG
>JACMMD010000499.1 GCA_014379235.1 Anaerolineae bacterium | reverse complement strand
TCAGGTGAAAAAGGTATCCTCATGTGGTGATTTAAGGCGAATATTTATGACCCATCCACTTAGCCAGCAGTACCGCGACCTGCAAGAACAAATGGCGCAGCGCACTCTAGAGCTAGAGGAGCGCATCGGCCAGTTAGACACGCTCAACCGCATCACGCAGACGGTGACGACAGTGCATAACTTAGAAGAGACGCTCGGTATCGTCGCCCGTGAGATGGTGCTGCTGCTCAAGGCGCGCAACAGCGGCATCACACTGCTGAACGAGGAGCGCACCGAATTGACGGTGGTTGCTGATTACTTCTCTCATCCCGATGAAGGCAACACGGTTGGTGTCACTATACCGTTAGCGGGTAACCCCTCGTCGATTCAAGTGGTGCAGACAGGGCGCTCGATTGTTGTGCCTCACGCGCAGACTAATCCACTGACTGAATCGATTCACCCGTTGATGCGCCGACGCGGGACTGAATGCCTGTTGATCGTGCCGCTGTTGGCGCGGGGTGAAGTCATCGGCACGATTGGCGTGGCCACGGGCGAACCTGACCGTGAATTCACCCCTGCTGAACTCTCGCTGGTGGAGACGATTGCGGGACAGATCGCCGGGGCGATTGAAAATGCGCGCCTATTCAGCGAGATGCAGCGCGCCAAAGAAACAGCTGAAGGCGCGAACGCGGCTAAAAGTACGTTTCTGGCTAGCGTCAGCCACGAACTGCGAACGCCGCTTACGTCGGTATTGGGTTTTGCGCGCATCATTCAAAAGCGATTGGACGAGCGCATCCTGCCGGCGGTGCAAAGCGATGACCCGAAAACGCAGCGCGCCATCGACCAAGTGCGCGAGAATATCGGCATCATTTTGTCGGAAGGTAATCGGCTGACGACCCTCATCAACAATGTGCTTGACCTCGCCAAGATCGAGGCGGGTAAAGAAGACTGGCACATGCAGTCGCTTTCCGCGTCGGAAGTGGTCGAGCAGGCGACAGCGGCCACATCGTCATTGTTCGAGCAGCGCGAACGGCTCAATATGATTACCGACGTGGTTGATGATCTGCCGCAAATGTTCGCTGATCGGGATCGGCTGATTCAGGTGCTTATCAATTTGATCTCGAACGCCGTGAAGTTCACCGAGCAAGGCGCGATCACCTGTCGCGTAAAGGTAGTGGACAGCGAAATTATTTTCAGCATCAGCGATACAGGTATGGGCATTGTGGAGTCCGATCAGCCGAGGGTTTTTGAAAAGTTCACGCAGGTAGGCGATACTTTGACGGGTAAGCCGATGGGTACGGGGCTTGGACTGCCCATCTGTAAAGAGATTGTCGAACATCACGGCGGGCGCATCTGGGTAGAGAGCGTTTTGGGGCAGGGGAGCGTGTTCTCATTCACCATCCCAACTATCCAACTTGAAATCAAAGGCGGTGGCGCTGCATGAGTTCCAAAATCCTGATCGCGGACGACGAAGCCTTTATCCGGCAGTTGATTATGCAGACCTTAGAGCCGCTAGAAGACGACGGCGCGGAAATCTTGACTGCCGATAATGGCGAGACTGCCTTACAACTCATTCAGTCGGAGCGACCTGCGCTGGTGTTCATGGACGTGATGATGCCGCGCATGAACGGCTTTGATGTGTGCCATACCGTGAAGCGTGAACTACAACTCAGCGATGTTTTTATCGTCATCCTGACCGCGAAAGGGCAAGAGATTGACCGTGTTCGTGGCGAAGAAGTTGGCGCAGATGTTTACATGACCAAGCCGTTCGACCCTGATGAACTGCTGGAATTAGCCGAACGGGTATTAAAGGCATAGCGCTTTCATGACGGATGACGAGGTTTATGGGCTGCGGATTGCGGCTGAATTAACCAACTTGGCGGCCATTCGGCGTTTTGTAAAAGAAAACGCGGCTGCGCTCCATGCGAATGCGGATACGACTACGGATTTGCTGATCGCCGTTGATGAGATGGTGACGAACGTAATCGTTCATGGTTATGATGGCCAAACGGGAATGATTGAATTAGAGGTTTCGCGTGTCGATCAGGCAATAATTATCGCCGTCCGTGACGATGCGACACCGTTTGACCCGACACTCGTGCCCGCGCCTGATTTGACCATACCACTCGAACAACGCCCGCTCGGTGGGTTAGGCATTCACCTGACGCGGGAGCTTACCGATGATTTTAGCTACCGTCGATTGCCAAGCGGTGGTAACGAAGTAACGCTAACAAAGAACGACGTAACTTTACTGGAGGGGAAGATGGAAACTACTGTCGAACAGGCTCAGGGCAGCGTACCCGTGACCATATTGCGGCTGCATGGTGATCTGGATGGCTCGAACTATTTGGATGTCATCAACAAGGGGCAGGAGCTTTATCAATCCGGCACACGGCGTTTGCTGCTGGATATGACCGAAGTGCCGTTCATGAGCAGCGCAGGCTTAATGGCCCTGCATAGTCTCGCGGTGCAAATGCGCGGAGAAACGCCGCCGAGTCCCGAAGCGGGTTGGTCAGCCTTTCATAGTATGAGCAATGACCGCGACAGCGGCCCGCAGCAGCGTGTCAAGCTGTTGAACCCGATGCCGCCTGTTGAGCGCGCTCTGGACAAAACCGGAATGAAGCAGTTTTTTGAAATTCACACCGAGCAGGCAGTCGCATTAGCTTCGTTTGGCGAATAATCAATGAACGCTGTTGCAACCCATGTTCTTCCACTTCATCGCCTGCTGGAACACCGCGATATATCCGCGCTGCTGCGGGACTTTTCCGTACTCGCACCCGACGTTGATATGGCGTTGATCGGTGCAGATGGGCGGGTATTTGCGGATGTTGGAGACTGGAAATCGACGCGGAATGAGATTGCCGTTTCGGAAGCGGTGGTGATCGAAGGTGTGGAATATGGTGTGCTGTTGGCTCGCAGTTCGATCTCTCAGCCTGTATTTCGTGCGCTCCATCACAGTTTGACGCTGCTGCTGCGCCAAGCACTAGAAAAGCGTGAACTGGCCCGCGAGACTTTAGAGCGTTACCGCGAGGTCAACTTGATGTATCAAGTGGGCGAAACCATTGGCGCATCGCTCAACGCCGTGGAAATTCCGGCGTTCGTGCTGCAAACCGCCAGTCGAGTTGTGCGCTCTGATGTAAGCGTGGTGCTGCTGTCAGGCGGCGACGGTGAACTTGAAATCAAGGCTGTCGCGGGAGCAAGCGAATACGCTCATGCGCTGCATAATGCGGCAAGCAGTTTCATCGCTCAGGCGTATGAAACAGGGCGACCCGACATCATCACCTGTTTGACGGAAGAGGCTGCGCCGCTCACTGCGCTGCTGGTTGCGCCGCTCAAAACCACACGACAGATGTATGGCATGGTTTTGTTTGGCCGGCTCTCCGGCGAAAGCGTGTTCACAGCCAGCGATGAAAAGTTGGTTATGGCGCTGGTTAGCCAAGCGGCGATTGCGCTCGAACGGACATGGCTCTACGAACAAGAGATCAGCCGCCAGCGTATGGAAGAAGAACTAGCCATCGGGCGGCAGATTCAACTGAGCCTTTTACCGGACGCTTGCCCCAGAATTCCCGGTTGGGAGTTCGCCATCGCCTACGAACCAGCGCGACAGGTTGGCGGCGATTTGTACGACTTCTTCGAGCTTCCCGGCGAAAAACGCCGCTTAGGACTGGTCATTGCTGACGCGACGGATAAGGGCGTTCCGGCGGCATTGTTCATGGCGTTCAGCCGTGCCATCATCCGCAGTGAAGCGCTTACCAATTGCAGTGCGGCGTCCGTGCTGAGACGCGCCAATGAGGTCATCGTCCATGACAACCGGACGCGCATGTTCTTGAGCGCCTTCTATGGTCAGTTGGATTTGGAGACGGGGCAGTTGGATTAT
>JACMMD010000498.1 GCA_014379235.1 Anaerolineae bacterium | reverse complement strand
GCATGGGCGGCGCATTATCCAGCGCGCCGACAGAGGCCGCGCAGGCAGCAGTCATCAGCGAACCCGCGCTTGTCAGTGCCGATGTGCCGGATTTTCCAGACAGCGCAGCGGTAACGCTCGCGCCTTCGCGTAATCGAGGGCTGCCGTATCTGGTGACACAGGGCGGCGCGATACTCAAACCCGATGCGGCGGGAGCGTGGGATGTGCTGCCGTTGGATGCACACGTCAACGATCTGTTCGTCGATTTCGACGGTTCGCTGTGGGCGGCGACGGACTCCGGCACGTATCAACTGCGTATTGACAGCAGCGAATGGGAGTTGGCCGACCCGATACCCTCTAAGAATATGATCTCGACGCATGGCTATATGTTCATGCTCGGCGCAGGCGAAATCTCACGCGGCGATCCGATTAATCCCGACCACTGGCGGCTGTTGGACGTGCCATACATCGACCAGCCTGCCGCTGATCTGGTGATGCTCGGCACACATACCCACGTTTTGCAAAACGGCGGGGCGCTCTTTCACTCGCCCGATCTGGGACTTGGCTGGCGGCCATTAGACGCAGCCGGCCCGGTCTCGGCCATTTGGACGGACATCGACGGAAATCTGCTGGCGGCCACCAGCGACGGTATCGACCTGTGGGATCGCATCACCAACGATTGGCGTGATTATGCGCCGCTGCCGGATGGTCAAATCGTCTCCGAACTGCGGACGTTCAATGACCGCTTATTCGCCGTGTCCGAAGGCTATCTTTACCGTTATACCAGCGGCACATGGATGCTGGTTGGACTGCCGGAATCAACCGACGCTTACCTGACCGCGCTCGAAGTCCAGTATCCCGATACGCTGTGGGCGCTGGACGCCGTTCGTTCGCGCTTGTGGTCAAGCGCCGATGGCAGCACATGGACGCTGCATCGCGTCCCCATCGGATAAATGCGACCCCTTCCCCCGCCCTTCCCCGCAAGCAGGGAAGGGAGTTAAAGTCCCTCTCCGCTTGCGGGGAGGGATTTAGGGAGGGGTTAATTAAGTTATAGCTCCGTTTGTTCCCCGTTACACCGCCATTTGAGCGGCGGTTAAGTAGCATAAGCGAACGCCGCCCGTCCGCTGTGCGTCAGGTTGGCGTAGGTTTGGCATCGCTCATCGAAATTTCAACTCCCCTACACTGAAAGAAAAGCCGCAGCACTATCGTCTAGGGGGTTTGAAGTCATGAGAAAAACAACTGCATCCCTAACACTATTTGTCACCGCACTCCTAATGTGGATTGGAACGTTCGCGCAGATGCAGCCGGCCCGCGCCGCTAACGAACCCACCATCACCTCATTCACCGCCAGCGTCGGCGTGGTTGATCGCAATGCCCTGACAGCGCGCACGGCCCGCGTGCCTGTCTCGTGGATAACGACCAATCGCCCGATCACCAGCAATCTATTTTTCGAGCAGATTTTGCCCGATGGCAGCACCATCAATGTCGAGCTGCCGCGCCTGCTTCCTTGGGTGAACTCGTCCGGTGATGGCATGGCCGCGCCGATTTTGCCGACAGGCGCGAATGAAATCCGGCTGCGTGTGCGCCTCAGTGACCTGCTCACCCGCGAGGTTTACAGCCAGCG
>JACMMD010000497.1 GCA_014379235.1 Anaerolineae bacterium | reverse complement strand
TGTTGGTGGTTTTGCCGTGAGGGTACACCCGGTCCCATCCCGAACCCGGTAGTTAAGCTCACGAGCGCTGATGGTACTGCCCGGGTAACTGGGTGGGAGAGTAAGCCACCGCCAACCTCCTGCTCTTTTCTTTTCCCCCAACTACCCCCAAGCAAATGAAGCAATCGCATAAGTATCTTCGACGCGAATTTCGGTAGGCTGAACGTCACCGTAAATCATGCGGATGCAACTGCGCTGCGGACGCAAATTGCACTCGTATGCGATGGCTTTGGCGCTGATATTCTGCTCAGGAATGTCGATGCGAACCTGTTCGACACCGAGTGCGGTAACAGCGGTTCGGAATAAACGCTCTGCCCCTTGCGGTGAATTGTGAACCCATGGCCCGATTCGCGCATAGGGGCCCTCTTTCAAGATGACGAGGATGAACCCTGACAAACGGTTACCACTTGGGTTTTCGTCCACCCACCCTGTTTCGGGTAGACTATCGAGTAATGCACCGATAACCTGCGGACGCGCCGCACCAAACACTGCTGCGTCCAAATTGACAACCGCCGGAATGTCACTCTCCTCGATCAGACGCGCCTGCTTTTGCGGCTCGACTCGAACGTCGCCGCTCCAACCTTCAATCAGATAGAGCGAGCGAAAGCCAAGCTGTTCGTAAAGCGGATGCCCCAACTCGGAAGCATCGAGCATGATCTCGCGGATGCCGCGCTTGTCCATGAGTTCCATCAGCGCTTCCATAATTCGCTTGGCATGGCCACGACGCTGATAGTCGGGGTGCGTAATCACTCGCCCGACCCATGCGCGCTGTTGACCATACATGGTGGTGACGCCAACTGCCGCTAATTCGCCATCTTGCTCGATGCCGATTGCGCCACCGTCAGCGATACGGATGGCACGCTCCCAATCGGATTTGCTTTGCGTCCACCCGATAGCTTTCGCTAACTCGGCGGCGCGAGCAGCATCTGCTAGAGTGAGTGGACGTACTTGCGCTCGCTGCGATGCGTTTGAAACCAAATTAACCATGCTCCTATACTTGTTGTGGAACGGTGAAAGTCGGCTTCGGGCGGCGGAACGAGCGCAGATTGACGATGCCGATTCCGGCAAAGATCAGCGCCGCACCGATCACCAATTTCGCATCCAACGCTTCATCGAGAAAGATCACGCCAAGCGTCAGCCCAACGGGTGACACTACATAGGTTACCATCGACGCACGGGCCGAGCCAAGTTCGCGGATGATGTAGTAGAAAAATAGGTAGGCGATGAACGTGTTCACCAAGCCGAGAACCAGCACCGCGATCAGCGTATCCGAGTTTAGTGTAGCGGGTAATGCTGGCGGTGGGCCGCCGAAAAACTGCATGGCAAATACCATCACGCCCGTTGTAATTGCTGACGTGAGCATCGCAATCGCCGCGACGACGACGGGTTCAACTTTCGTTTTGAGCACTTTGCGACTGTAGACGCTAAACATCGCGTAGAACAGCGAGGCGGCCACGATAGCAATCTGCCCCCATACATACGAACCGCCTGCTGCCTGAGCCTCGCCGCTGCCACGAGTGGCGAGGATGATTACACCGATGAAGCCAGTCACGATACCGCCGATACGCTGCGGCGTCATGCGCTCATCTTGGAAAGCGAAGTGCGCGATCACCAGTGTGAACAGCGCGGCGGTGGCTTGCAATACGCTGGCGATGCCGCTCTCGACAGTTTGTTCGCCAATGGTAATCAGCAGGAATGGCACAACGGTGTTGCCGATGCCGATGATGATTAAGGCCCGTATCGTCTTCCAGTCTTTCGGGAAGGCTTTGCGCTGGATGATGGCTACCAAACTTAACCCGACAGCCGCGATGCCGACGCGGATGAACACCAATTGCAGCGGGTGAAACGCCTCGACACCAACGCGAATCAGCAGAAACGACGATCCCCAGATGATCCCGACGAGCCAGAATGCTGCCCACTTACCCATGTATCACCTCAATATTTGCCGTCAACCAATATCAATTCTAAAGTTCAAGCGGTTTGAACTCTATCTGTTTGTTGCGATGGTTATTTGCGGGAATCGATAACGCTGCTTGAGCTAATACAGTGATTGGGGCAAGTTCGCTTGCCCCGTTAATAATAGGTTATAACGAGGTAGACGCAGCGTCAATCAGAGGTGGTTCTAATGGCCATAACATGGCATTATGCGATAAGTGCGACGACACCCATCAGCACGAACGCGCCGAGCCACAGTCGGGCGATCAGTTCCAGACAGCCACCACTTTCGGGTTCAGGTTCGGCCATGATTACGTTTGCTCCTTCGCTGTTTTTATCAAATCGAGCGCTTCCAGAATGCGGGTTTTAGGATACCAGTCAGTCGCTTGTGCTAATGCTTCTCGCAATGCGTCCTCAGCCACAACCACACGTAGATAACCAAGCGACCACGCGGAAGCACCGCACACCCAGAAGTTTGGACTTTTCAACGCTTCGATCAGATATGGAATTGCGGGACGATAACCAACCGCGCCGAGCGCTGACGCACACCAATTTTGTGTTCCCGGATCATCGTAGGTGTTCAAGAAAAGCCGCATCAGGGGTTCGCCAGCGATGGGATTACGTATGCTGCCAAGTGCTTCAGCCGCCGAGTGTCGAACCCGTTCATCTTCGTCAGACAGGCATTCGATGATTGCGGGTGCTGCTGATTTTGCATACCTCTTGCCAAGCACATAGCAAATCGAATCGCGGGCTTCGGGATTAGTGGCGGTTTGCAGCGCTTGAATAAGCTCTTTTATGGGCGCATCTCGTCGAAGCTGCCACAAATCATAATCCTCGGTTTCAAGTAATTCGAGGATGTCAACGGCTTTCAAGTGTTTCATCGCTAGCCCTATATGTTTTCTTCCAGCGGTTTGACAGCCTTAAAGCTGCGATACAAGGCTACATCATAGACGATTTTTAGAGCACCCGCGATGAAAAACGGCGCGCTGAACAACCCCGCCGCGAACAACGCGCCCGTGATTCGTGGCCCGAAACTGCTGCCAAGCGAACGTACAATCGTGGTGATGCCTGCCGCTGCCGAGCGCTCATCAGGATCAACCACGGCCATGATGTACGATTGGCGCGTCGGCACGTCCATCTGCGAAATGCTAAAACGGATCAGCAGCACGATGATGGCTAACTCCAAGGTCGGCATGAGCGGCACGAGCATCAGTAGGATATTCGAGGGGATGTGCGTCCAGACCATCGTGTTAATCAGACCGAAGCGCGCCGCAATACGGGCCGCCGCCAACGCCGACAGGCCCGCGAACAGGTTCGCGCCGAAGAAAATGCCGCCGAGCGCCGCCGCATCTACGCCAAACTTAACATGAAACCAGTAGGCGAGGATGGATTGCAGCACCAGACTGCCGCCGAACGAATCGAGCATGAACAGCGCCGATAGTTTCAGCACGACGCCGCGTGAACGATGAAGCCCGAAGCGCTTATCGAGCAGCCGAGCGAAAGATGAGTCGGCTTCACTGGCGGCTCGTGTGACCTTTGGCGCTTCAACCGCCGCCGACAGCCGCGTGAACAGCAGCGCGAGGATAATGCTCAACAGCGCATAGCCAATAACGTTGGCGCGGTAGCTTTCGAGCGGCGAACTGCCTGCGTTTTGGAGCAGCGTCGATAAGCCGCCGCCCGCCAGCGACCCGAACGCCGTCGCCAATGACCCAGCGAGGTTGTACCACGCGAAGATTTGCGTTCGCTGCTGATCGGGCGTGGTCTGCGACAGCGCGGCCTGCTCAATCGACAGGAACGGCCCGACCTCGCCGCCGGAAGGACTCAACGTGCCGATGATGGCTGCGAGAGTCAGCAGCAAAATGTCGCCTGTCAGCGCAAACACGATTCCGGCAAGCAGCATAAATCCGGTGCTGATGAACAACATACGCCGCCGCCCAAGCGTATCGGCAACGGTGGTGATCCACAGCGAGAGCGCCGCGTCACCGATCAGCGTCCACGACAGCAGCACGCCGATGGTGTCGTCATCGAGGCGCAGTTCGGTGAGGTACAGCGCCAGCACCACCGACAGAAAACCGTAGGCGAACAGGCGCACGATGCGCGTCGCGAACAGCAGGCGTCCATCCGGTGTGAGCACTTGCAGGGCCTGCGCTTCGGGCAGTTGTAGCAAGAGTTAATCGGCCTTTGTGGACGTGTTGTGAGCGTCCAGCCACGCCGCGATGTCGGCTAGAACCGTGTCGCGTTCGGGTGAGTTATGCGGTTCATGATACATATCGGGGTAAATCTTAAGCGTTTTATCGGCTGACGCGGCGCTGTCGTAAAGCAGTTGGCTGCCGGAAACTGGTGTAATTTTGTCTGCGCCGCCATGAATGACAAATAACGGAAGCGTGAGTTCTGACAGTTCTTGCCGCGCTGCCTGACACGCTTGCACGATGCTGTGGGCTGTCCCGACGCGATGTCCGCCGCGATAGTTGAGCGGGTCGCTGTCGTAAGCGGCCACCATATCCGCATCCCGTGTGAGGCCGCCTGCGGGCAGCTTGACCATCGGCATCGTCGGCGCGATGCGGTTGAGCGCCCTGAGCAATGCGAGAACCGGGGTCGGTTGGCCAGCATCGGAGTTCAACGCTGTACCCGATGAAACGAAACCGGCCACTTCTGTTTGAAATCGCAAGACGAATGCCAGCCCGATCAATGCGCCCATGCTGTGACCGTAGATGAAAATCGGCTTATCAACCTGAGCAGCGCGGATACTGTCGAAATAGGTTTTGAGGTCATCGACCAAACCCTGAATGTTGGCAACGTGCCCACGCAGTCCGGTGCTTTTGCCATGCCCCAGATGATCGATGCCGTAGACCGCGTAACCGTGCGCGACCAATAACTCGGCTACATGCGCGTAACGCCCGATGTGTTCGCCAAGCCCATGAACGATCAGCACAACGGCCTTAACGTCAGCATCTGGCAGCCACGATTCGGTATGCAAAGATGTTCCATTGGTGGTTTTTAGGCTGCTGGTCGCAGTCGCAGTTGCGTGGCGCATGATTTCGTTTCCGTAGGGGCACGATGCATCGTGCCCCTACAAGTGGTTAATCCTCATACGAGAACGGCACGTCGAGCCGCAGCCACGTACGCCCGATACGAAACAGCGAACCGGGACGCAAGTTCATGCGCGCCCGCAGCGTTTCCTTGTCTTTTTCCATGTACGTCCCATTGCGACTGCCGCTGTCTTCCAGCCAGAAGGTCAGGACGTAAGGGTTAATCACCGACTCGGTGCTGGTGACAGGCACAGATTTGCAGCCAAGCCGGGCGTGAACCCGCGATACCTGATTATCGAACGGCAGGTAAATGTCGCAGCCATCACGCCGCCCGATCAATAGAACGTGTTCGTCGCCAATACGCGGCTGCTCAAAGGTGAGCGTTTTGCCATCCAATGGGCCGCTCATAAACGTGATCGAAATTTCCCCGTGCATCATTTATCCCCATTGAGCATGTCATGTGCCTGTCTCAGCTTTTGCAGCGTTGGCTCGTGGTGCGGGTCGATTTGCAGCGCCCGCTCGAACAAGCGAATAGCTTCGGGCATATCGTTCAGCGACAGATAGGCTTCGCCGTAGTTATGCCAGAACCAGATGTCGTTGTGGTTGAAATGAACCGATTTGGCGTAGCTGTCCAACGCTTCCGACCAGCGTCCCAATGCCGCGAATGCGAGACCTTGCCCGTTCCACGCCCACGCATAGGCGGGGTCGATAGCCAGCGCTCGATCATAACTTTCGACAGCGGCGGGATAATCATACAGCCGCCTCAGAACCTGACCGCGCCGCGCCCATGCCGTCGCGTTGTTCGGCGCGACCCGCAGCGATTGGTCGATAGCGGCTAAAGCATCAGACTTGCGCCCCATATCGAGCAGCATATCGACTTGATTGGTGTAGTACCAGATCACCGTCGAGTCTTCTTGAATGGCGCGCTCGTAGCTGACCAATGCTTCTTCGCGTTTTCCCAGCGCTTCCAACGCCAGCCCGCGCCCGTTCCATGCCCACGCATAACGCGGGTTTTCGGCTAAGGCTTGATCGTAAGCGGCCAGCGCGTCCTCGATGCGGTTGAGACGGCGCAGCGCTTGACCGCGTTTGGCCCAACTTTCGGTGTGATGCGGGTTGAGCGCCAGTGAACGTTCGAGTAAACCCAACGATTCTTCAAAGCGCTTGAGGATCACCAGTTCGTCGGCTTGGTTATACCAGTACCACACGTCGTCCGGTTCGGCTTCGCTGGCTTTGCGGAAGCAGAATAGCGCGTCCTCGTGCCGACCAAGCGTACTCAACGTGAGGCCGCGCCCGTTCCATGCCCACGCATAAGCGGCATCGAGTTCGACAGCGCGAGTGTAGCTGTGCAGTGCCTCTTCGAAACGGTTGAGGCGGCGCAGCACTTGGCCATGTTTGGCCCATGTTCGCCCGCTGCGGTTGTCCAGCTTGAGCGCTTTGTCGAGCAGCGCTAAAACAGGTTCGTAGCGTCCGAGCGTTATCAGTGCGTCGGCTTGGGAGTGCAGATAGAACGGGTCATCGGGGGCGGCGCTGCTGGCCTTCTCAAAGACCTTGAGCGCGTCCTCGTGCTTGCCCATTTGCTCGAATGCGATACCCTGCTCGTTCCATGCCCACGCATATTCGGGGTCAATGTTGGTGGCGTGGCGATAGGCGTTGAGCGCGTCGTCATGTTTGCCGAGATTACGCAGCGCATTGCCGAGCCGTGCCCAACTGCGGGCGTGCTGCGGGTTAACTTCGGTGGCGGTGGTCAGCAGGGGCAGCGCGTCGTCAAAGCGTCCGAGCAGCACCAGCACGTTACCCTGATTGTACCAGTGCCACACATCGGCTTCGGAATACTGAACGGCTTGTTCGTAACAGGCCAGCGCCTCGTCGTAACGTCCCATCTGTTCCAGCACAATGCCCTTGCCATTGATGGCCCATGCATAATCCGGCTGGAGTTCGATGGCGCGGTGATAGGCTTCGAGCGCTTCAGGCAGACGTTTGACATAGCGCAGCACTTGGCCGAGTTTCGCCCAACTGAACGCATGATGTGGATCGCTGCGAGTGGCTTCCAACGCGGGTTGAATCGCTTCGGCATATTGGCCGAGTTCGACCAGCATTTCGGTGAGGTTGTACCAGTGCCAGACTTCTTCCGGCTGATACTGGGCGGCGCGCTTGAAGCAGATCAGCGCGTCTTTGAGCTTACCGAGGGCCTTGAGCGCAAGGCCGCAGCCGTTATGCGCCCATGCGTAAGCCGGGTCGTGCTGGATGGCGCGCTCGTAAGCGGTGACGGCGGCCTCGTGGTTATCGAGCAGGCGGTAAACTTGCCCTAACTTCGCCCAACTGTTCGCATGAGCGGGGTCGAGTTCCAGCGCTTTGTTCAACAGAGGGATAGCAGCTTCGTAGTGGGCCATCATTTGCATGACGTTGGCTTGGTTGTACCAGTACCACGCCTCAAGCGGGTTGATCTCCACCGCCGCTTTGTAGCAGTCGAGCGCGTCCTCAAGGCGGCCCATGCGTTCCAGCACGACACCGCGCCCATTCCACGCCCAACCGTAGCGCGGGAACAGTTCAAGCGATTTGTCGTAGCATTGCAGCGCTTCATCATATCGCTGCAACAGGCGCAGGGTTCGACCCTTGCGCGCCCAGATCCACGCGACATCGGGCTGTAAGGCGAGGGCACGGTTATATGCGCCGAGCGCCTCATCGAAGCGTCCGAGTTCGGTGAGCGAATAGCCCTTGTCCATCAGTTCGTTGGCTTCGAGCGCCGGGCCAGTGATTTCCAGTACGGCGGGCGCGCCCGTCACCTGTTCAAAGATCGATGCCAAGTCTTCAACGATCATGCCCCACGATTTGGGACGATCATTAGGTTCTTTTCGCAGACAGAACAGCACCAAGTTTCGCAGACGTTCGGGCAGTTCGGCGGTGTAATGCTCATCAAAGGCCGCGTCTTGATGCTGATGCGCGTACAGCCACGCCTCGAACTTCTTGGCCTGAAACAGATGCTTACCCGTGAGCATTTCGTACAACATGCAGCCGAAAGCGTAAATGTCCGAACGTACATCGACGGTTTCGGAGCGGCACTGCTCCGGCGACATATACGGCGCTGTGCCGACCACCGCGCCTGCACGGGTCAGCCGTTCATCAACCTCGCCGACTTGCAGCGGGTCGATGTGCGGCTGTTCGCGTTTACTGCCCGCTAACGGAATGTCCTCTAGTTCGAGCGCACGGGCGAGGCCGAAGTCGGTCACTTTGGCGATGGCGTCATGCGTGACGAGGATGTTGGCCGGTTTCAGATCGCGGTGAACCAGTCCCGGTACTTTGCTGTTGGCGTGCTGCATCCCAAGCGCGATGTGCAGCCCGAACTCAATCGACTGCGGCGTGGTCAAGCGGTTATGCTCGATCCAGCTTCGCAGGTCGGATGTCAGCCCTTCGGGGCCGCTGATATGCTCTAGCATGATATGCGGGCGTCCGGCGATGTTCTGCACGAGGCGCGCCTGCACGATGTGACGGTGTTTCTCCAACCGAATCCACGTCAGCGCTTCCTGTGTGAAACGGGCGACTGCGCGCTCGTTTTTCAAGAAGCGGTTGAGAAAGCTCTTGATGGCGACAGGTTCGCGTTGGTCGTGGTCGTAGCACAGGTAGACGACACCCATGCCGCCGCGCCGGATGTCGGCAACTTCGTAGCGGCCTTCGATGCGATCACCGACGTTGAACTCGGTATCAGATGGTTCGCTGCTGCGCGGACGGCGGCCATGCGTGAGCGGCATGCTTTCGGGAATGACGCGGCGGGCGAGGTCGCGCTGATCTGGCGGCAGCGAATCGGCAACCGTTTCTTCGGCCTGCGTCTCGTTGAAGACGGCGAACTCGGATTCCATCGACAGCGCGCTGTCGCCAAGCAGAATGTCGGCGCGGGTAGCCGACGAATCCGGTGATGGCGTGCCAATATCCGCAATCGTAGCGGACGGGTCAATCCAGAAGCGCGGGTCGAAATTATCGGCCATCGTGCCGTCAATGTCGTCGTCGTGGCTAACATCGGTATTGTCCAACTCATGCGGCAGGCCGCTGAGAGCCGCTCGTTTATCGGGCGCGCCCGATGGCGAACCGAAAGCGCGCTGCCCGTAGGTATCCAACAGGTCGCTGATGGTGCCTTCGTCTACGCGCAGAGAGATGCCCGATGCGCTGCTGTAAGACGCGCTCGATGCCGAGCTACCTGCGCTGCTCGATGACGTTGACTGCGGTTGATCTTCTTCTCCTTCGGCCACTGCCCACAGCGCGACAGCCAGATTACGGCGCGTGGGGCATTCGCTGGCGGTATGGATCACCCAACTCACATAGTCATTGATGATGCGCCGCGCCAATGAACGGTCAATGTCGTGGGTAGCCGCCTGCGCGGCCTTGCGATAGGCCAGCAGCGCTTTGCCGACGTAGAAAATCAGCAGGCGGTCACTGTTCAGTGAGCGGCGCGCACACAGGTCGCCAAGCGCGAACAGGTCGTTGATGTCGCTGCGGCGTAAGGCCAGCTTACCCAACGTGCGAATTTCGGCGTTCGGATCGCTGGCAAACGGGTCTAAAGTGTCTTCTCGGTGGCGCTTACGCAGCACTTTTTGCTGCTCCGCTTCGGTTAAGGGAAGCGGTTCACGTCCGGTCTGTGGGATATTC
>JACMMD010000496.1 GCA_014379235.1 Anaerolineae bacterium | reverse complement strand
CTTCCGCCGCGCCAAACACCACATTGATCGACGCGCCGGGTCGCACTTGAACCAGAAGCTGGTCAGTCGTCGTCAGTCCATAGCCCGACGGTGCGGCGGCCAGCGCCATGTAATCGCCCGCCGTTAGCCCGCCAAAACAGTGCGGCTCGGATACGCCGTCAGTGGCATATTCGCCCATTTGCACAGTCGCCGAGTTCAGCGTCAGTGTGCCGCCGGAGAGCAAGTCTTCGCCCTGTTCCTGAATGCGATTGCGATTGCTGTCGTTGAACAACAGCACACATACCGCCGCCGCATCTGAGGCCGGATCAACCACATCGACAGCCGCCGCCGCAACGGGCGCGGCAGGCGCAGGTGTTGACGTTGGAACAGGTTCTTGGGTGGCATCTTCGGGCACATCGCCCTCGAAAACTTCACCTTCTTCGTCGAAATTCGTGCCGCTTGTCTCTTCTTCTGGCGGCACGATGATGATCTGCTGCCCGATCTGAATGATGCGCGGGTCAGAGATGCCGTTCAAGTCCATGATCTGCTGCCGCGTCAGCCCATAAGCGACGGCGATGCTGTCGATGGTATCGCCCGCGACGACGGTATGAATCACCGAGCCATCTTCTTGAGCGTTCTGCGCGACGACAGCGGGCGCTTCCGCAGGCGGTGGCGGAGCAGACCCGCCATCACCTGCCGTGCCACCTTCGCCACCGACAACCAGTAACGCCTCATCCCAATACATATTGTTGAAAGCGCGGGGTGCGGTTTGTCCGCCATACAGGAACACCGTTACGGCGCTGCCCGACGCGGATGCATCCACCGTCACCTGTCCCCACGTATCATGCGGCGACATCGGACTCGACCACACAATCGAACTGCTGTTGGGGTCGGTGCCGCCATCGGGGTCAATGCCGATTCGAACACTCGCGCCCGAACCACCGCTCGATTCGCAGCCTTCGGTGGGTTCTTCGCCGGGGTCGCCGCAAGTATGCAACCAAGCGTAAGCGCTGGCGCGAACGTCCGCATCTTCGGGGACGCTCACCTGTTGATAAATCGCCGCCGTGAACGTGCCGAAACCTTTACTCAGGTTCAGCGATACGCTGCCTTCGCGGTATTCCGGCTCGGTGCGATGCGGGTAACCCGTCGGCGTGAGGTTCATCCACACTTCGGTCTGCGGCGCGTTCGCCACCCACAGGTTCCAGCCGCTAGGGATATTCAAATCACCCCTGCCGCGTCCGGTGAAGGGTTCTTCAAGGCCCGGATTCGTCAGCAGATTATCCTGCGCGAATGCCGGAAGCCCCGCAATCAGCAGCACAGACAGCCACAAAGCCGCCAACAGCGCCCGTCTTAGCAGAAACTGCCGCGAACGCTGCCCGCTTTTTCGCCCAAACTGCATGAGTTTAGACCCCGCATCTCAGCAGCAAGGTGCATTGCAAAGACTCAAGCCACGTCTGCCCTACGCTCGCCGGGGCCGCGTCCGCTGGAATTTCTTCTAAGGTTGCACCTGTCGGTTGTTCGGCAGGCGGTTCATCGAAGGCGACCACTTCTTCCGTATCGCCCTCATCCGCTGGTTCTTCCACCGAAGTTTCCTCGACAACTTCTTCTTCAGGTTCTTGCGCGCCGCGAATCTGCAATTCTTGGCCGATCTGGATAATACGCCCGTCGGAGATGCCGTTGAGTTCAAGGATTTGAGTGCGCGTTACACCATAAGCAAACGCGATACTGTCGATGGTATCGCCGGGCCGCACCGTGTGAAGAATCGAGCCGTCGTCTTCCTCGTCTTGTGGCGAGACAAACGGAACGAATGGAATCGCTGTCGGCACGGGCGTCGCCTGTGCCGTACCGCCGCCTGTACCGCCTATGGTCAGCGAGGCTTCGTCAAGGTACAGGTTATTGAAAGCGCGCGGCGCATCCTGTGTTGAGTAGATGAACAGCGTCACCGTGCCGCCTGTGGCCGTCGCGCCAACCGATGCTTGTCCCCAGTCATCCAGCGGCTGAACGAACGACGACCAGATGATGTCGCTGTCGTTCGGGTCAGTGCCGCCGTTCGGGTCGATGCCCACGCGCATTCGCCCGTTCGCACCGGCGCTGGAATCGCAGCCCTCAGTCGGTTCTTCACCGGGGTCGCCGCAGGTGTGAATCCACGCAAAGGCGCTGCCAGTCACGTTCGAGCCTTCGGGCACGCTCACCTGCTGATAAATCGCTATCGTAAACGTGCCGAAACCCTTGCTTAGGTTCAGCGAGACACCGTTACGCAGTTCCGGCGCAGTGCGATGTGGAAAACCCGCCGGCGTGAGATTCATCCACACTTCGGTCTGCGGCGAACTCGCCACCCAGATATTCCAGCCGTTCGGAATATTGAGGTCGGCACGGCCACGCCCTGAGTATGGTTCTTCAAGGTTGCCGTTAGTCAGCAAATTGTCTTGCGCGCTGGTTGTGATCGGCAGCGAGAACGAGATCAACAACATCGCCGCGATCAAACACCCGATGAACAGTCCCCATCGCCCTATTGGTCGCATATTTTTGCTACTCCAAAACTCATTTTGTAATGCGGTTTGCGTCCATTGTAGCCTGTAACCGCAAAGGTTTCGAGCGCCCTGTTTCACGCGAAAGCAGGACGCATCAGCGCGGCATTATAGTTCACCCCGCACAAAACGTCTACACTACCGTGCTTAGGTTAGCGAGAGTTTAGGTCAAAGCGTAGTCTAGTCGTCAGTTATCGGTTGTCAGTATTTGGACAACCGCTCAACTGAAAACTGATTACCGTCTGCTGATGACTGCATCCAACCTTGAGGTTCGCCAGCCGATAATTCCAGTACGCTAATCTTACCGTCGCTGTTGTAGGGAGAGCACCTTTGAGATTATCCGTTCGGGCATGGGGGTGGGGGGCGCTGTTGTGCGCGTTGTTCGTTGGGATGTTTGTATTGGCGCACATTCGCCTCGGCGTGAGCTACCTCGAAGATGACGCTTACATCACCTATCGCTACGCCGCAAATCTGGCGCGTGGCGAGGGACTGGTCTATAACCCCGGCCAGCACGTCCTCGGCACGACGACACCCGGTTATGCGGCTCTGTTAGGCGCGGCGGGAGTGATGTTCGGCGCAGATACGATTCCGGCAGCATCTCGCATTATCAATGCGCTGTGTATGCTGATCGCTGGCGGCTGCGCTTACTTGATCGCCCAACGGTTAACGCGCAGTCCATTGGTCGCGGCGCTGGCGCTCGGTCTGCCGCTGCTCTCGTATGAAACGCTCTACGGCAGCCTCGCGGGAATGGAAAGCCCTTTGTTTCTGGCGCTGCTCGGTGTGGCGCTGCTGGCATTGGTCTATGGGCGAACGGGCCCGGCGGCGTTAGCGGCGGGAATGCTGGCGCTGGTACGTCCTGAAGGCGCGT
>JACMMD010000495.1 GCA_014379235.1 Anaerolineae bacterium | reverse complement strand
GCACAGCAGCGGCCCGCCATACTGAAAGCTGTCACCTTCGGCGCGCAGAGTTTCAATCCCCGCGTAAAATGGCACGACACGGGCAATCTCATCGCGTATGACCTGTGTCGATGTGAAGCGCACCTTGTCGGCAATTTCGGGACGAACCAACGCCGCGACCTCACCCAATACATCCCACTCACTTCGGGCCTCAGCCATTCGCGGCCCTCGAATTTCCGGGCTGAAAATGATGCGCCGCTCGGTAGAAGTCTCGGTCACGCCGCCGGGAATTTCATAGCGTGTCAGCGCAGGCAGCAGCAAAACCGCATCCGCTGGATCGGTCAGCATCTGGCTAGAGAGCGTGATGTCCATATGAACGCGGAGTCGGATTTTACCGAGCGCGCCATCTGTGCCGCGAGGGTCAGGCATAACCTCTTTGAAGTTTCCACCTACCGCAAACAACACGTCGATGTCGCCGTTCTGCGCGGCGGTCAACATATGCGGCGTGGTCATACCGGGAGTTTCTGGCAGCGCGAAACCATACTGCGCGGAGAGTTTGGCCACATTTTCGGGTGTCACACCATAGCCGCCGGGGAGCGCCGTCGCGTAAGCCCCCATCTCCGCGCCGCCCTGTACGCCGGAGTGCCCACGTATCGGCATCAAGCCGCAACCCTCGCGCCCAACGAAACCTTTCAGCAGCGCCAAGTTGATGATCGCCTGCACGTTATCCTCGCCGCAAACATGCTGCGTGATACCCATGCCCCACACGAAAATCGCCTTTTCCGCGTCCTTGACCAAACGCGCATAACGTTCAATCTCTGCCACCGACACACCCGACTCTGCTTCGAGCGTCTCCCACGACAGGCTTTCGAGATAGGCTTGCAGCGCATCGAAGCCCGCCGTATGGTTCTCGACAAAGTTCCGATCATGCCAACCGTTAGCGATCATGCACTTGACCACGCCGTGCAGAAAAGCCATATCGCCGCCCGCCCGCACCTGAAAGAAGTGGTCGGTCATACGGGTGCCGAACATCGCGCTCTCAAGGTCACTCGGAATCCAGTAGGCATCCATTCCCGGCTCACGATACGGGTTGACGACGACGATCTGCGTCCCGGCCTTTTTGGCGTGATACAGATATTTCATCATCACCGGCTGATTGTTCGAGACATTCGAGCCGAAAAATGTCACCAAGTCCGTGCCGATCAAATCGCTATATGAGCAGGTCGTCGCCGCCACGCCGAGCGCCGCTTTCAACGCGAACGTACTCGGTGAGTGGCATACCCGCGCCGCGTTGTCGATGTTGTTCGTGCCCATCGCCCGCACGGCCTTTTGCGCCGCGTAGTAGGTTTCGTTGGGGATGCCACGACTCGTCAAATAGAAATAGGTTCGGTCAGGCTCAGTTTGGCCGATACGCTCCGCGATCAGCGCCGTTGCTTCGTTCCAACTGATTCGCTTGAAACCGGCTTCACCTTTGCGTCGCAGCATCGGCACGGACAAGCGCCCCATATCGCGCAAGTCTCTGGCGCGCATGTTCTTGAGCGCCGTCACGTCTGCCAGCGTATCGGGATTCAGCGCGGGCATGGTGTTCAGCCGCAGCAGTCGCAGACGAATGTTACAGAGGTGAACGCCCTCTATTGTCCAATCTTTCAACCCCGTTGTGCCGAGCGCGCAGCCATCGCATACGCCGTGATTGAGGATATTCAACGCATAACGCAGGTTGTCGCGGTTCTCCCACAGGGCGCGAAAAACCTCAATGAAGTTTCCCGGCTGTCGAAACGGGATTTTCGATGCCCATTGACTCGGATTCCAGCCGTGCGAAGGCTTGCGAACGTAGCGTTTGGGGCGGCTGAAAAATATCGACATGGCTGTTTCTCGCTAAAATAATCCAATGCGCGGGCGACGCATGCGTCGCCCCTACTTTGACGCTTTCTGTGCCGCGTTTAATTCGTCCGGCGTGTTGATGTTGGTAAACGAACGACCATCTTCAAGATGTGCATATTCTAGCGCATCGAGATAGCGCGTGTTCACGGCCTCGAACAGCCCCATCAGCGACAGCCGACCCTCAGCCAAACGGCGTTGAATCGTCAGCAGAAGTGTTTTGTGGTAGAGCGCGCACAACCCCTGCGGCTGATCGTTGTATCGCGGCACAATGACATCATAAGGTGTCGGCGCGCTCAGTTGAACATCGGCGATGAGGTCTAGCAATGCGGGGTTGATGAACGGCATATCACAGCCGACGACGATCAGGTTATCGTTTGTCGCCTGTTCCAGCGCCGCACAAATCCCGCCGAGTGGGCCGCTGTCCCGAATGCAATCTGGATAAACAATCACGCCGGAAGATGCTACGTAGCGCTCCGGCGTGTTGCTGATGATTAAAATTTCGGCGGGTTGGAACTGGCACACTCGTTCCATCACATGCTCGACCAGCGGCTTATCTTCCAGCAGAACGAAAGCTTTATCTACGGCGGCCCCCATGCGCGAACTCTTGCCGCCTGCGAGGATCGCTGCCGTTATCAGGCGTGACATACCTACGCCGTTCGTGTCCGTAGCTGCGGACGGCCAAGAAAGAAGATCATGCCGATAAAGCCTAGTGTGAGCAGCAAACCGGCCATGCTGATGCCTGCGAAACCGTGCGATTCAAACAGCGGCCCAGACGCGAGGCTGCCGAAGCCTGCCGCGAAAAACACCAGCGCATCGTTGACACCCTGAACTCGCGCCCGTTCTTCGCCCTGTAAAGCGTCCGCCAGCAGCGACGACCCCGCCACATAGCCAAAGTTCCAGCCCAAACCAAGCAAGAACAACGCGAAGGCCAGCATGAATTGATCGGTGGAAAGCGGAGCAAGCAGCGCCGACACGATCAATACTATCGCGCCCACCATCAGCATCGAGATACGCCCGAAGCGGTCAATCAAATAGCCCGTCACCGCCGACAGCCCGAACATACCTAACGTATGCGCGGCGATGACCATCGAAATCGCGTCGCGGGTGTGCTGGTGATGATCCATATGCAGCGGCGTCATGACCATCAGCACCACCATCACCGTCTGGCTGACCAACGCCGCCAAAATCGCAAGCTGTACCTTTGGCAGCATCAACAGCGCCATTACCGGACGCACAGTACGGGCAGGTTCGTTCTTGCGATCAATATGGTTCGCTTCCGCCAGCGCCATCTCACGCCCGATCTGCATCGGGTCAGGCCGCAGCAGCGCCAGCGTGAACAAAGCCGCCACGCCGCACAGCGCGAACAAAATGACCCACGGCCCCATATCGCCATCGAGTCCGAAGGACTGCATCAAGCGTCCGCTTGGCCCCACCAGCATCGGCCCGCCAATCGCACCAATCGTACCCGCGAACACCAACCGCCCCATCATGCGCGCCCGTTCGCCTTCGGGGAACAGTTCGCCTGCTGCAAAGCGGCTCTGTTCCGCGCCCGCACGGGCCATGCCCATGAATGCCGAACTCAGCAGCAGCAGCCAGAATGCCCCCTGCAAAATTGCCAACACGCCTGCAATACCGCCGAGTGCCCCGGCGACATAACTCAGCGTCAAACCCAACCGTCGCCCGAAGCGTCCTGTGATAATGGCAATCGGAAAAGCGGCGAACGCTTGCGCGAACGTCACTACCGTAGACGGCATCCCGGCTACGCTTTCGTCGGCGCTCAGGCGTACCGCCACAATCGTCGTCAGCGTGACGACAGCGATCTGTGCGGCGGAGAATAAACTTTGTGAGATGAAAAGGGTGTAAAGCAAGCGGTTACTGACCGAGCGGTTAATCATTGTGAGTCCCAATTGGTGCAACAACAGCGCATTATAGCTTTTTCCCATGCTCAAGTTTTCAAAACGATAAAACGATTATCGCTTAAAAATGGGCAGTGGTATATCTCCACGTAACCAAAAAGAGCCGTGCCGAAACGTTCGACGCGGCTCTAGAATAGATGATTGATAGATTAGGCTGGCTGCTCGGTCATCTGACGCAGCGCCTGAACTTCCGGCATAAAGTACGAGCGTTCCGACTTATGGCCCATCATACGCCCGACAGTACCAAGCACCGCGAACATTACCTTTTGTAAGCCAATCGGCATTCCGGCGATGTACATGTGGTCTTTGTACTTATCGAACACCACCGCCGTTCCGATCAGGCTGGACTTGCCATCCGGCCCGAGCAATCCCTGCTGCGATACCGCGCACAGCGTCTCGAAAATCACTTCCCAATCGAGCGCGGGTTGCATCTCCAGCAAAAATGTCGCTTCATCATCCGTTGCGTTCGACCATGTATGCGATGCGCCTGCGGGTACGATTACCGTTTCGCCCGGCCCGGTGATGAATTCTTCGCCGTTGAGTTCGAACTTGATCTGCCCGCTCTTGATATAGAAACGTTCTTCTTGAATCGGGTGAATGTGCGCGGGGACAGCTTTCGCGCCGCCGCCGGGAGCGATCACCATGTCGATTTGCAGCAGTTCGCCGTTGGTATCCGCCGCTGTCTTGATGAACTTGAACGTTTCGCCTGTCGCGGCGCTGACCATAATATCGCCTGCTTTTGCCATGATCGCGTTTTCCTCGATGTGCTTCGTTACCTTACGATCATTGAAGCACAAAACGATACACGCCTCATCTGGCGGAAGTTCAGTATTTCGATTCGGCTTTCGGTGGAGTGCTGCTCCGTCAAAGGTAGGGTTGACCTATCGCGTAATGCTCACGGTTATCGACCCTTCGTTATCGAGTATGCCCGCATCGTTGACGCGCAGTTGCAGCGGGCCCTCAGTTTGCGCGGTAATTTCCGCATAGTTGCCGATAGCGAACGCTTCGCCATCACCGATACGCCCGACCAGACCCGACTTGGTATAAGCGCGCACAGGTTCGAGGCAGTCATCAAAATCACAGCCAGAAGCGCCGCCGTCCGCATCACTATACGGTTCTGACGGCTCAATATGCCACTCTCCCGAAACATACTCGACAACCACTTGATCGCCCATTTGCAAAACGACATCCGTATTTTGCCAGCCGCTTGTGGAGTCAACCGTAAAGGTTTGGCTGCTGAACGCAAGCGGTTCAGGCAGACTAATCGGGCTGGTGGTTCGTGACTCCAACCTGACCACGATCACCGCAAGGGCAGCGACAATCACCGCCGCCGTGATAAACAGCGCCGTAGTGCTTAACGCGATTCGCAGCACGCAGCCATCGGGAATACTGCGTTCCCCTCTAAAGGTCAGTGAAATGTCGTTCGTAAACGGCGAGACATCTTCATTTTTCAGCTTTTCCATGTGACTTCCCCCTAGATTGCGATGACAGTTCCCCACTTATTAGCATAAAACACTTCGTGGAAATTACCTCTTACGGCAGTCAAGGCATAGGGAAAACGTGGAGCGATAGTCAGAAAGCAAAAGGGACAGCCATCTCTATCTGCCCCTTTTGGAGTTCGTTTTATTGACGGGGATTGAATCCTCGATTGTTGATCTTACGCTGTTTCGGTTTCGTCCGCCGAAACTGTCGTGAAGGTCAGCGCTTCGCCTTCCTCGTCGGATATTGCCGTATCAATGATGATGTGATCGCCATCATGGACGCGCCCTTCGAGGATGTACAGCGCCAGCGGGTCTTGCAGTTCGCGCTGAATGGTTCGCTTGAGCGGACGCGCTCCAAACACCGGATCGTAGCCCTTCTCTGAGAGATACTGCTTGGCTTCAACAGTAAGTTGAATGCTCAAGCCGCGATCTCGCAGCAAGCGTTCCAGCCGCTTAAGCTGAATATCCACAATTCGCATGATGTCTTTCTGCGTCAGGCGGCGGAACATGATGATGTCGTCCAGCCGGTTGAGAAATTCGGGGCGGAACACGCCATCGACTTCCAGCATAACGGCGTTTCGCAGCGCCTTTTGATTAGCGTCAGGGCCCATCTGCTTGATGATCTGGCTGCCGACGTTGCTGGTCATGATGATGACGGTATTCGTGAAGTCTACCGTGCGCCCTTGACCATCGGTCAGACGGCCATCGTCGAACACCTGCAAGAAAACGTTGAAAACATCGGAATGAGCCTTCTCGATTTCGTCAAACAGCACCACCGAGTACGGACGCCGCCGTACCGCTTCGGTCAATTGCCCGCCTTCTTCGTAGCCCACGTATCCCGGCGGCGCACCGATCAACCGCGCCACGCTGTGACGTTCGCCATATTCGCTCATGTCGATGCGAACCATCGAGTTCTCATCGTCAAACAGATACTCGGCCAGCGCACGGGCGAGTTCAGTCTTGCCAACGCCCGTCGGCCCCAAGAACAGGAACGTTCCGACTGGCCGGTTCGGGTCTTGCAGACCAGCACGGCTGCGCCGCACCGCTGACGATACCGCCCGCACCGCCTCTTCTTGACCAATGACGCGCTCGTGCAGGCGTTCTTCCATCTTGAGCAGCTTTTCGATCTCGCCTTCCATCAAGCGCGTGACCGGAACACCCGTCCAGCGCGAAACGACTTTGGCGATTTCGTCAGCGTCGACTTCTTCTTTGAGCATGTTCGCGCCGTTCACGCGCAGTTCGGTAAGATAGGCTTCACGCTCGATCAAATGGCGCTCAAGATCGGGCAGTGTGCCATAGCGCAGACGTGCCGCGCCCTCGAGATCAGCGCGCCGTTCGTACTGCTCAAGCTGAACTTTAGCATCGTCGATCTGGCTCTTGATGTCGCGGATACCCTGAATGGCATCTTTCTCTTTTTGCCAGCGCGCCGTTAGCCCGTTGAATTCTTCGCGCATGTTGGCCAGTTCGGATTCAATCGCATGAACGCGATCTTTCGATGCCTTATCGCGCTCTTTCTTGAGGGCTTCGCGCTCGATTTCGAGCTGCATAATCTGGCGTTCAACGATGTCAAGCTGCACAGGCTTGGAGTCGATCTCCATTTTGAGCCGCGCCGCCGCTTCGTCAATCAAGTCGATGGCTTTGTCGGGAAGCTGACGATCCGGCAGATAACGGTCACTGAGAGTCGCCGCCGCGATCACCGCGCTGTCCTGAATACGCACACCGTGATGAACCTCGTAGCGTTCTTTCAGTCCGCGTAGAATACTGATTGTGTCCTCAACACTCGGCTCATCGACAAACACAGGTTGAAACCGTCGTTCGAGCGCCGCATCTTTTTCGATATGCTTGCGGTACTCATCGAGCGTCGTCGCGCCGATGGCCCGCAGTTCACCACGCGCCAGCATCGGCTTGAGCATGTTGCTGGCATCCATCGCGCCTTCGGCAGCACCTGCGCCCACAATGGTATGCAGTTCATCAAGGAACAAAATCACGCGGCCATCGCTCTCGGAAACTTCCTTGAGCACAGCCTTGAGACGTTCCTCGAACTC
>JACMMD010000494.1 GCA_014379235.1 Anaerolineae bacterium | reverse complement strand
CCCGTAGATGAAATCCGCCACTACTAGCGAACCATCGGGCGCGACGGCCAGATCTACCGGACGAATCAAGCCCGTAACGAACGGCTCTGGCGTATAGCCCTCGGCCAGAAGCGCGGGATCACGCGGGTTGATGCGTACCACGCGCTGACCGTCCGGCGTACCGTTCCACAGCACCACGAACAGGTTGTCGAACAGGTTCGCCGGAAACTGTGTCCCGTCATAAGCGACGATACCACGCGGCAAACTGCGATCAGGGAAATCCCATAGATCGGGAGAAATCTCTACCGTCGCTGGCTTGGGCGCGCAAGTCTCGCAGCCTCGCGGCAGCCAATAAGGCCAACCGTAATGCGCGCCTGAGCTGACCGCCACGATGCGATCTCCCGGCCCCGTGAGCAGTCCGTTATCGGTAGCGTACATCTGGCGATTGGTGTCAAAGGTCAGGTCATACGGATTGCATAATCCCTGAGCGAACACCTCATATTGCCCGGTGTGCGGCTGAATCCGCAAAATGGCCGCCTCAAAAGGCAGCACGTCACGCATGGCTTCGCGGTTGGCGCGTTCGGGCAGCGGCTCGGCGTGATCGGTCAGCGCACCAATGCCCATATACAGCATACCATCCGGCCCGAAAGTCATACCGTTGGGCTGGTTGTCGATCAGGTCGAAGCAGCACGGTAAGTCGGTAATCACGGGCTGAGGCTCACCAGCACCACCAGCAGGCACTCGCCAGATGCCGCCCCCCTGCCGCTCAGAAACTCTGGCGCTGACGTACAGTACATCCGTTCCCGGCTGAAAGGCCAAGCCCACAGGCGAAACAAACTCGCCGCTGTAACGCTCGACGCTGCCATCCTCAGCCAGTGCATACACTGCGCCGTTACGAGTGCCGTTTTCTAGCACCGTTGCGTACAGCCGACCATCCGGCCCATAGGTGATCTGCATTGGCTGGCCGGGAAACTGTCCGACAAGTTCGACGGTGTATCCCGTCGGAACTTGAATGCGCTGCAAAAAGCCCGCGATGTCTTCCTCGCAGGGGAAATCGCCGCACGTCCAACCTTCAGCAGACGACAGCGCCGCCGGCCCTGCTTCATACGGGCGCGGCGCACCGAACACTGCCGCCGTCGTTGGTGTCAGCAGCGCGATGGTTGGTACAGGTGTGAAGGTTCGCGTGGGTGAAGGCGTCAGCGTATCGCTCGGTGTAAACGTGGGCGTAAACGTGCGCGATGGTCGCGGCAGCGGCGTTTCGCTTGGCAATGGCGTGTTCGTAGGAAACGTAGTGGGTGTATCGGTGTAGATAGGCGCGCTGTTCACCGTTGGCGGCAGCGTCGCTTGAAAGACTTCCGGCGCGGCGTTGGTCGCGCTTAGGGGCGCACAGGCCGCGCTCAATACGATCAGCGCTGCAACTAACAACACGCCGCCGATCAACGAATTTCGGATGGACACAGGCAATCTCGATGTTCAAGCGGACAAAAGCCTGTGCATTATAGCCGCCTCTCATGAACTTGCAGAGGGCAGGCCATTAGCCATGTGCTTGGGATACCGTAGGGGCAGGTCTCAGACCTGCCCCTACAACAACATTAATTTACCTAGACTACCAGCCTATAGCTTAATTCCCATTATCCATCCGCAGGTGAGACGGCACCGGATTCCTCAGTGACTATTGTGTCGTTGCCGAGCGCTTCTTCGACTTCCGCAGCGTCCTCAGCCGTATCTTGGCCGGCGTCCGCGTCGGTGGTCGGTGAAACTTCGGTACCGCCAAGTTCTTCTGTGGCAATAGGTGTCAGACTGTTGACATCGGGCGATGGAGCGCTCGCATAGACCACGACGACGATGACGATCAGCACGATGATGATCGCTCCAAGTATCAGCATCCACGTCGAAGACCCTTTAGCAGCGGGTTCGTTTCTCACATTAAACCTTCCTTTGCTCGAGCATGAGAATATTTAGTATTAACTTATAATACTTGTCGGGATAGTGAATTTGACCCACCCTTAGCCAATTTCTCATGGGTTCATAATATATTCTTGGTATATTACCAGCCAACATCAGTGCTGTTGAAACAGCCGTTAGCAATTCAAGAGGAAAAGAAATATGGGGCTAAAAACCTCTGCATATACGATTGCCCGCCGAGCATCACAGAAGCTCACCGAACAGGGCATCGAATTTAGCTTATTCGCACCCTATAACGAAAAGGTCGCGCTGGTTGGGGATTGGGATAACTGGCAACCTATCGACATGCTGCGCGGCGATGACGGTTGGTGGCGCGTGAACGTACCACTCAAAGATGGTGACTACGCTTATAAGTTCGAGGTCAAATCCAAGAGCTACTTCGCGGAAGGCCAAACCCTGCGTGTAGCCGACCCGTATGCGCCGTTCCTCAGCCGCGACTCGGACGAGAACTCGTGCATCATCATCAAGGATGGCAAGCCTATCGTCACCACTTACCAATGGCAGCATGACGACGTGCCCCTGCCGAACAACCAGCATCTCGTCATGTATGAGCTGCACGT
>JACMMD010000493.1 GCA_014379235.1 Anaerolineae bacterium | reverse complement strand
TGCCCACCCATCGGCGCATCCGGTGTCCCGAAAACGACGTGAGTGCGGTTCACGGCGATGTCGCCGCTGTCGATGCGTGTGGCTAACTGCTCGGCGCGCTTGAGGTCACGGCTGAAAATCGCGCCCGATAGGCCGTACTCGTTATCATTGGCCAGCCGCACGGCCTCATCCGCATCCCGAACGCGCATCACGGGCACGAGCGGCCCGAAGGTCTCTTCCTGCATCACACGCATCGAGTGATCGACGTTAATCAACACCGTCGGCTCGAAGAACAGCGGCCCTAAATCGGGGCGACGTTGGCCGCCGTAGATGACCTGCGCGCCTTTGCTCACCGCGTCGGTGATTTGGGCCTCGCAGCGTTCGATTTCGCGCTCGTTGGTCAGGCTGCCAAGATGCACGTCGAAACCGTCGCCGCTGCCGCAAACCAGCTTATCGGCCCAATAGCGCAGCTTCACCACGAACGGGTCATAGATTGCGTCCTCGACGTAGACTCGCTCGGTGCTGACGCACACTTGGCCGGAGTTCTCGACGCCACCGCGAATCGCGCCTGCCGCCGCTTGATCGAGGTCAGCGTCTTTCAGGACGATGAGCGGGTCTTTGCCGCCTAACTCCATGCTGTAGGGGATGAGGCGTTCGGCGGCGCGAACGGCCACTTTTCGCCCGACGGCGGTGCTGCCCGTGAAGCTGACGTAGTCCACGAAATCGACCAGCGCCGCGCCCGTTTCACCCGCGCCTGTGACGACCTGCACCACGTTCGATGGGATGCCGTATTCGTGCATCAGCCGGACGCCGTGCAGCGCGCTCAACGGTGTGATTTCGCTCGGCTTGATAACGACGCTGTTGCCCGCGATCAGCGCTGGCAGCATGTCGATGAAGGCCAGCAGCAGCGGGTAGTTCCACGGCGAGATGATGCCGACGACACCATGCGGTTTGTAGTAGACGCGGGCGCTCTGCACGATGGGGAACAGCGCTTGCCGTCGCTGTGAGCGCAAGAGGCGCGGCGCATTCCGGTAGAGATAATGCACGTTCGCATCCAGCCCGATGATCTCACCGAGCGCGCTGCCATCGGTTTTGCCCGTCTCACTGCGGATGATGGCTATAACTTCATCGCGCTGTGCCCACAGCCGATCACCCCAAGCACGTACTAGCCGCGCCCGCTCTTTGGCGGTCAGCGCGGCCCATGCTGGCTGCGCTGACCGGCCCCTTTCGACGGCGGCCTGCACGTCGGCGCGAGTGCTTTCCGCGATGCTGCCGATGCGTTCACCTGTGACGGGGTTGAATACATCAATCGTCGCTGGAATTGTGGGCGCTGCGCCGTTACGTGTTTGCTGGAGCGAAACCATAGTCGCCGCCTCGATAACTCTCGTTGCTGCTATTGTACTCTAGCCGGGGATTTCAATCCCCGGAGTCGTTTGAGCTTCGATGTCCGGTTATCCGCGACCCATGAAGGGCATCTGTGCTGCCATCACGGTCATAAACGGCACATTCACATCGAGCGGTAAATTCGCCATATAGAGTACCGCCCGTGCGATATGATCGGCGTCGACGGTTGGCTCAGGGATTTCTTTGCCGTCGGGTTGCAGCACTCCACCTGTTGGCATGTGAGCGGTCATTACGGTGTGAGCGTTGCCGATGTCGATCTGCCCGCAGGTGATGTTGAATGACCGGCCATCCAGCGCCGTTGATTTGGTCAGTCCGGTCACGGCATGTTTGGCGGCGGTGTAAGTGGCAGTATTGAGGCGCGGTCTCTGGGCGGAAAGCGACCCGTTGTTGATGATGCGCACGCCGCTTGGACGTTGCGCCTTCATGAGCTTGAAAGCCTGCTGCGTGCAGAGAAACGCGCCTGTCAAACAGGTGTCCAGCACCATGCGCCACTGCTCATAACTCACGTCTTCAAGCGGCATCTGGGGCAAACTCACACCCGCGTTATTGAATAAAACGTCCAGCCGCCCGAATTTGTCCACGACTGCCGCGAATAACGCCGACACAGAGTCGGGGTCGGTTATGTCGGTGGGCACTACCAGCGCCCGCGAGTCCGGTACGCCCGCTTCGTCAGCCGTTTGTGTAAGAGGTTCTACCCTGCGACCCGCCAGCACGACGGAATACCCGTTTTGCCACAGCAGCAGCGCCGTCCGTCTGCCAATGCCCGTTCCAGCGCCAGTGATGAGAACGATACGCTCTGTTGAATTCATCAGCTTTCTTCCTGTGCCTTCCATGCCCGCGACTTCGCTTCGATGTCCTGAATGAACGCGGTTTTGGCATCGGTGTACTGCGCGAGATCGTCCAGCCGCGCCACCAATCCGGTTTTGAGATCAGCGTAGGCATCACGCACGTCGGGATGAGCGCGCACATAATCGCGGAACAACAGATGCCGCTGCCAGAACGGATGCGTGATTTCCACCAGATGAATGTGATGTGTGTCGCCGCGTGGGATGCGGGCATTCGGCACGAGCCTGCGGAAGTAGCGGCGGTAAGGCATCATGTTCTCGAACTGCGGGCAGTATTCGTAACCGAGCGCCACAATCGGCTGAATACAATGCGCGTCCGCGTCAGCCAGTGAGCGCACCGCGATCATGATGTCGATGATCGGCTTGGCGGCCAGCCCCTCTACTGACGTGCTGCCGATATGTTCGATGGCCAGCGCGTGTTCACCGAGCGCCGCGACCAGCTTCACCCGTTCCGCCTCGAACGCTGCTGGCCATTGCGCCTCGTAATCGACAATGACGATTTCTTTTACTTTCGTCACGAATTAGCTCCGTTCGTGGGCGGCGAAAAACTCCCAGATGACCGCTGTCGCGTCCAAGTCCATCGTCGTCAAGCCGAGATCGAAATCGACGTTGATGGGATGGCCCGGCCAATTATGCCCACCGCCGTACACGCCGTAGATTTCCACGTCAGCGTCAGCGGTACAATCGGTGTGTGTCTCGTGAACGACCAGTGTGCTATCTTCGGGGTCAAGGTCGGGCATAAACTCCATGTCGGATGCGGTCTGGCATTCGTTATGTTCTGACCAGAAGCGCACGGTGTTGAACGCCGAGATATAGCCGCCGGGTATGCCCATCCACGGCACCACGCGGTCATCCGTGCCCTGAACCAGCATCACCGGAAGCGGCGGCGCGGCGAAGCAGCTTTCGAGCAGGTATTCGGGATGCGTCGAAGCGACGGACGCTATGGCCGCGAAACGATCACTCTCGCAGCCGAGCCGGAACGACATCATGCCGCCCATTGAATAGCCTGTTGAGTAGATGCGGTTCTCGTCGATGTTC
>JACMMD010000492.1 GCA_014379235.1 Anaerolineae bacterium | reverse complement strand
GGTTATGCTGGCGACACAGGCCATGACGGCGCGCAATCTGGAATATCTGCAAATGCTGGAAGATGTTGGTAAGAAGGTCATCATCATCATCAGCCAGAGTGATTTGCTGACACCCGAAGAGACGGAAACCGTTCGTCAGTATGTGCTGGAACAGGCTCAAGCACGGCTAGGACGTAAACCGGACATTTGGATGGTCTCGTCCAAAACGGCAATGGCTGCGCGTGGTGGGGCTGAACTCGATGTCGAGATGTGGAAAGCCAGCGGACTCAACCTCATCGAAGATTACGTCAACGAGCAGTTGAGCGATGTCGCACGGCTGCGCCAGAAACTGCAAACGCCGCTGCAAATCACGCAGAATGCCCATCAGGTCGCGCTAACCGCTGTGCGCGCCAACCAATCCGCGCTCGACCAATATCAACGCATCTCGGAAAACCTCGACGGACAATTGGCGGCCCAGAAGCGCGAGCAAGAAAAGATCGTCCGCGACATCAACGCCGAAGTGAGCGACAAATTTGGCGAAGCGGCTATGCTCGGCAGCGAAGCCCTGCGCGATATTTTCCAGCTTGGGCGCGCTATCCCATCGTTGGGCGGCGGCCTGACCGAACTGATTGGCCTCGCGGGGCTGCTGCGCCGCGCACAGGGAACGTCGCGTACTCGAAGCGCTTTCGAGCAGCGCAAAGCATTTGAACCTATCGCCCAACTGCCTGAAGTAGTCGATAAGCTCGGCCCGCGCCTTGAAGGCCGCGACATTCAGGATGTGGACGATCTTGTCAAATACGGCGCACGCGAAATAACCGCCCTGCCAGCCAGTATCCGCGAGAAGGTGATCGGCAGCGTACAGCCGCCGGTGAAATATGACCGCGAAGCGCTGCAAACCATCCGTGACGATCTTGTGACTATCGAAGAAGAGGCGCGCAAGATAGAGGTTGATCGGCTTGACCAGACGGTGCGGAATACGCTGGTGATGCTGGCGACTTACGAAATTCTGTTGATCGTCTTTGGCATTGCCGCGATCAATATTCTGGGCGGTCAGCCTGCGGAAACGCTGTTGATCGTAGTAGCCGTGCTGATCGGGCTAGGCATATTGGGATTGGTGTTCTTGCCACTGCGTGGACGCTTACTCGAAACGGCCTATACCAACCGGATGCTGGCACTGCAAGCGCGCTATATCGAAGCGATCAGCAAAGCGGCGGACAAGCAAATCGCCTATGGGATGCAGCTTCGGCGTGATGTCGTCTCTCCGCTGACGCGCCTGATCGACGCGCAAACCCATACTCAAACCGAACAAATCAATCAACTGCAAGCCGCGCAGCAGGAAATGGTGGCCATTGAAGCTGACCTGACCTCACTCGGCAAGCGCAGGCTTTTAGGCTAGGAGCAGGACACGTTGAGCGCCATTCCAACACAAATGATTGAGGGGCCACTGGCGGCTGTCCGTGAGGCCGAGGTTCGGTTACTGAACGAAATCGCCACGACACTGGCCGAAGGCAGCGATCCAGCCGCGACCAGCGATGACCGTGCGCGGCTGCTGGACATCGCCAAAGACCTGCAAGAACTATTTTTCCTCGTGGTCGTCATTGGCGAATTCAATGCGGGTAAGTCGTCGTTTGTGAACGCCATGCTCGGCGATACATTGCTGCCAACGGGCATCACGCCGACAACGGAGATGATCGAACTGATTCGCTACAGCGAGATGATCAACCGTGTGCCAAAGGTGCGCGATGATGGTATCCGCGAGTGGGCCCATCCCAACACGGGTGCGCCGGGAGTGGCCATTGTCGATACACCGGGAACGGGATCGGTGTTCCAGAAGCATGAGACGACGGCTAAAGCTTTTTTGCATCGCAGCGATCTAGTGATTTTCGTGCTTTCCGCCAAGCGCGCTCTTGGAGAAACCGAGCGCCTGTACCTCGACATGGCGAAGCAGTACGGCAAAAAGATCATTATCGTGGTCAATCAGGTCGATCTCTTGGGGCCGGCGGAACAGGTCGAAGTGCGGCGTTTCGTTGAACGCCAGCTACAAGACCTGCTCGATATTCGCCCGTTGATTTTCATGGTGTCTGCGAAAGAAGCGCTGGCATCAGTGACGGCGAGTGTTGCCCGAAGCGGCGGCGTGGCTGTTGGCGAGGCCGCAGCAGCGCCTGTTGGCGGCGGCATGGACGCGGTTCGCGCTCATCTGCGCGGCGTTTTGACCGAAGCGCCGCCCGCGCAGCAAAAGTTACTGGCGCAGTTGGATATGGCACAGCAGGTCGTCCGGCGGCGGCAAGAGAGCGTCAAGGGCAACTCCGATCTAGTCAGCGCGGATACAGCCAAAGTGCGCGAGGTTCAGCAAGAACTCGAACAGCAAGCGCTCGGACTGGATACGCAGTTACGCGAGGCGCGGGCTGAGATTGACCGCGTGTTCGAGGGGATTCGCCAGCGCGGTATGAGCTTCATCAACGAACATCTTTCGGTGCGCCAGATCGGGCGCTCGCGTGACCGTGAAGCGCTGCAAAGCGAGTTTCAAGAAGTGGTGTTAGGCCGTGCCCTGCGTGACATCAACGAGGCGACCAGCGGTTATATCAACGCGGTCATCGACCAGAGCCGACTGTATTGGCGGGGCATTATCAACCGCTTGAATCAGCTTGCCGATTCAACGCGGTCATCGACCAGAGCCGACTGTATTGGCGGGGCATTATCAACCGCTTGAAT
>JACMMD010000491.1 GCA_014379235.1 Anaerolineae bacterium | reverse complement strand
TGATGAGTTTCGTGCGGTTGATATGAACTTCGCGCGCAGCATCGCGCAGGTGGGTTTTGCCGACGGCTACCCCATGCTGATGATCTCCGAAGCATCGCTGGTTGATCTCAACGAACACCTTACAGCGCGTGGTAAAGACACCGTGCCGATGACGCGCTTTCGCCCCAACATCGTCATTGCGGGCTGCGAAGCCTTTGCCGAGGATGACTGGCAGCAGGTTCGCGTGGGCGATATTCCGTTGGATGTAGTCAAGGGCTGTGCGCGTTGCGTGACCACCACCGTTGACCAGCAGACGGGCACTCGTCCTGATGTGAAAGAACCGCTGGCGACACTGGCCAGCTATCGCACAGTGGCTCACGGCGCGATCTTCGGACAGAACCTTATCCATCGCGCCATGGGTACGCTGCGTGCGGGTGATACGGTAAACATTACTGAAACAGCAGTCGCAGCGAACTAGTTCCGCTGATCGCTGAAAGCTAAAAGCAATGACAAAAACCTATGCAGTAACAGGCGGCGCGGGCTTCATCGGCTCTCACATCGCGGAGCGTTTGCTGCGCGATGGCCACCGCGTCCGCATCGTCGATAATCTATCCAGCGGCAAACGCGAAAACCTCGCGCACCTGAACAAGATCGCCTCGTTCGAGTTCTACGATAACAGCATCACCGACAAAGCCTCGCTCGACCCGGTGTTTGAGGGCGTGGATACCGTTTTCCATCAGGCGGCGCTGCCATCCGTGCCGCGCAGCATTGACGACCCGCTGACCACGCACGAGTACAACGTCACCGGAACATTGAATGTGCTGCTGGCGGCGCGGGATGCGAAGGTTCGGCGTGTCGTGTATGCCGCGTCGTCGTCGGCCTATGGCGATGTCGAGGGCGATTTCAAAAGCGAGGAAATGCCGCCGCGCCCACTATCGCCTTACGGCGTTTCCAAGTTGGCCGGCGAATACTACTGCCAGTCGTTCACGGCGGTCTATGGGCTGGAAACCGTGTGCCTGCGCTACTTCAATGTGTTCGGCCCGCGACAAGACCCGCTCTCGAAATACGCCGCCGTGATTCCGCTGTTCATCACGTCGATGCTCGACGGGATGCGCCCCACGATCTACGGCGATGGGCTGCAATCGCGGGATTTCACGTTCATCGACAATGTGGTTCACGGCAATCTGCTGGCGTCTACCGCGCCAGATGCCGTCGGGCAGATGATGAACCTCGCCACAGGCGGGCGCGTGACGCTGTTGGAACTGGCGCAGAAGGTCAACAAGCTCATCGGCACAAACATTCAACCCGTTCATGCCGATGAACGCACAGGCGATATTAAACACTCGCGGGCCAGCATCGAGCGGGCGAGAGAGTTATTGAACTATGAGCCGATTGTTGATTTCGACGC
The DNA here is from genome assembly GCA_014379235.1 of Anaerolineae bacterium. Classification (GTDB taxonomy): domain Bacteria; phylum Chloroflexota; class Anaerolineae; order Aggregatilineales; family Phototrophicaceae; genus JACMMD01. The sequence continues at coordinate 2,388 of JACMMD010000491.1, read as the reverse complement.
GGGACTAGCTCGAACGCTGGCGTGGTATCGCGGTGAGTAGCCTATCTCTTGCCATGCAGTAAATCGTGGCGCAAAATAGTTCAAGCGATATGAGAGGAAATCAGCAATGGTTCAGCAAATTAGCGAGACAAGCGAAACAACTATAGGTGTAAAAGAAGCTATCAGAATTGCTCGTGACCATTTACGTTATATCTTTGCAGATGAAGGGCGACCATTAGAAAATCTGCTACTTGAAGAAGTTGAGCTTTCAGATGATAGACGTAATTGGCTTATCACCTTTGGATTTGATGGCCCACGCCCAGAGCGGCGTTCCACTTTTGAAGCGTTACAATCCATGCGAGATCCAGAACGAAAAGAACGAATCTATAAAATAGTTACAATCAATGCTTCGACAAGTCAATTTGAGTCTATGAAGATCAGAGAGGTATGAGCGACTATTTATCGCGTGTTTATGAGTTAATCGAAAAGCATAGAAGACAAGGTGTTTTGATAGATACCAATCTATTGATTCTTCTTCTTGTCGGACGATTCGATTCCAGTCAAATCACTAATTTTAGCAATACAAGTAGATATAGCGCAGACGACCATGCGTTAATGGAAGCATTTGTTGAAAACTTTGATCGGATAATCACAACCCCAACTATTTTGGCAGAAACAAATAGTCTTGCAAACCAATTAGGTAAACACCTAAGACCGGCCTTTTATACAAGTTTCGCAATGCAATTAATTTTGCCACAACCTCAAATACCACCACAGTTTGCAGAAATCTATCTTCCAAGCGCTGAGATAGCCGAGCTACCCGCGATAGCTGAATTAATTCAATTCGGTCTGACTGATACAGGCATTATTCGTTTGAGTAAATCTGAAAATTACCTTGTGTTAACAGATGATCTCAAACTCTCCGTTCAGTTAGAATCGAGGGGAATAGATGCTCTTAACTTCAATCACTTGAGAGACTATTGAATTTTGAAAAGACTTACTAATTCGGTTTCCTTTTTGAACTTGACTCATCACTTATCACTCATCACTTATTACTAACCTATGCGCGTCACCCACATCATCAAAGTCGTCCGCATCGCCGGAGCAGAGCGCCATTTGCTGACGCTGCTGCCCGCGCTGCGCGAACGCGGCGTCGATGCGTCGATCTTGCTGCTGGTTGAGCCAGCGATCCCGATGGATGATCTGGCGCAAGCTGCCGCCGAACGTGACATTCCGCTGCAACGTATGACCATTTATCACGACGCCGATGTGACCCTGCTCCCGCGATTGGTGTCCAAACTACGCACGCTGAAACCCGACGTTGTGCATACGCATCTGCTTCACGCTGACCTGTTCGGCATTCCAGCGGCAAAGTTAGCAGGCGTTCGCGCCATCGTCACAGGCCGCCACAACGACAACGCCTTCCGCCGACGCTTCCCCTTGCGCCAGATCAATCAAGCCTTGTGGCGTATGGCTGATGCCGGAATCGTCATTTCGAGCGCGCTGGCCCGCTTCTGTATCGAGATCGAAGGCGCGCCGCCGGACAAACTGCATACCGTCTATTATGGATTGGACACTCAGACGATCATCGACCCTGTAGAAGCGCGGGCAAATCTGCGCCACGAGTTAGGATTGAGTGACGACACATTGCTGATTGGCGCGGTCTGCCGCTTGATCGAGCAAAAGGGTCTGATCTACGGCCTGCAAGCATTCGCACAAATCAGCGAACGTTTTCCGCAGGCGCATGTGGTTATCGCTGGCGATGGCCCGCTCAGGGCAAACTTAGAGACGGAAGCATCAGCGCTCGGACTCGCAAAGCGTGTGCATTTTCTCGGCTGGCGGCCTGATACGACTCCGGTTTTCGCGGCGCTGGATGTGTTCCTCGCGCCAAGTTTGTGGGAAGGCTTCGGTCTGGTGCTGCTAGAAGCGATGGAGCAAAGCCTGCCGATTGTGGGCAGCGCTGTGAGCGCTATCCCCGAAATCGTGGTCGATGGCCAAACGGGGCGCTTGGTCGCGGTTAGGGACGTTGACGCACTAGCGGCAGCACTCGCCGAACTGTTGTCTGATGACAACCTGCGGCGGCAAATGGGCGCGGCGGGTTATGCGCGGCTCAAGCAGCATTTCAGCGTGGCACGCATGACAGACAAAACGCTGGCAATCTATGAATTATTGGCACCACGGTAGGGGCGCAGCATGCTGCGCCCCTACATAAAAATGACTATCGAGGATGAACGATGCCTAGAAAAGTCGATAACAATCAAGCGGAATTGGACAGCCTGCTGCAAACCGCTCTTAAGGGCGAGGCCCGGCTGCTCGAAAACTATCTCATCAAGAATAGTAATCTGCCCGGCCCGCGTATGAATCTGGCGTTGGCGGGGGCGCTGGCGGATACGATTGGTAAATTCGTGA
>JACMMD010000490.1 GCA_014379235.1 Anaerolineae bacterium | reverse complement strand
CCGCTTCGATGCCACTGCCGCCATCGACAACTACGATTTCCTGCACTGGATCAAGGCGGAAATCTTCAACTTCATCAAGGACATTAAGCCGTTCTTCACCATTGCGGAGCATGTGCCGCAGGATACCACCGTCGCCGGCCCCGAAGGCCCATTGGACGCGGCATGGCACGAAACGTTCTCCAAACAGATGATGTCCACTCTCACTGGAACGGATAGGGAAGGCCGCCAGCCGTTCAATCTGGATGGGATGACCGCCGTGCTGAACCCGCGTATCGAAGGTTTTGCCAGCCCGTTCAACGTCGTCAACTACATCGACAACCACGATCAGACGCGGATTCTATGGCTGTTGGGGCAAAACGGCATTCTTGATGAACCAGCCTTTCGCCGCGTGAAGATGGGCGCGGCACTGATGCTGACTGCGCCGGGAACGCCGATGCTGTGGATGGGGCAGGAATTTGGTGAAAGCGCCGAGCGCACAACAGCCAGCCAGTCGTTAGACTGGTCGCTGCTGCAAAACCAGCGCAACAGCGACCTGCGGAACTTCTACACCGGATTGATTAATCTCCGCAAGCATACCGAAGCGCTTAACTTGGATACGGTGGAGATCATCCACGCCGACCCCAAACGCTCAATCATCGCTTTCAAGCGTTGGGATATGAACGGCGGCGTGGTTGTCGTGGTGGCTAACCTGCGCGACCAGTTTGCCGGAGATGTTCACATCGCCAACTGGCCCGGCGATGGCAAATGGCACGAATATACCGATAACTACGACACAGAAATACAGGGCGGAGTCTTAAATGACAAGCTGGCCGAGAGCGAAGTGAAGGTATTTATCAAAGCATAGAAGCACGTAGGGGCGACTGGCCAGTCGCCCGAAATCCACGCAACAAAAAGGGCATCTCCGTTTACGAGATGCCCTTCTCTTTCATTAAGCGCTGAACTTCTTAAGCGCTTCAAACGCCGCTTCGCGCACGTCGGCGCTGTAGTCGTTGAGCGCGGCAGCCAATGGCTCAATCGCACGGCTGTCGTTGATTTCACCGAGCGCCAGCGCTGACACGCGCCTCACCCATTCACTGTCGTCACTGTCAAGGATGTCCATCAATGGCTCGACGGCACGGGCATCGCCCATGCGTCCAAGCGCATCCACGGCGATTTCGCGCATGACGGTATTTCTATCGCTCAACATCTTGATGAGCGGCTCGACGGCGCTTTCGTGGCCAATCCAGCCGAGAGCATCAGCGGCGGCGGCGCGAATTTCATCGCTGTCGTCGTTGAGCGCGCCAATGAACGCATCGACCACGCGATAATCTGCCGTGCGCCCCAACAGCTTGATGATGTAAGCGCGCTGGAGTTCGTCAAATTCCTCGTCGTTGAGCGCCGCGATGAGCAGGTCAGCGATGTGATCGTCGCCCGCCTTTACCAGCGCCAGCAAACCACTCCGCAGGCGCATACCGATGTTCAGCTTGAGCAGTTCCCACAGGCGGTTGCGCGGGTCGATCAGCAGCATAGCGATGATCGGCTCGGCGGCACGGGTATCCCCGTGCTTGACCAAACCCGAAAGGGCGGCGTACTGCACTTTATGATTGATGTCCGGCAGCGCGTCGATGAGCGACTGTGTGGCGCGGTCATCCTGCATCGCGCCTAGCTCTTGCGCGGCTTCGTAGCGAATGGTGTGGTCGTCGTGAGAGAGTTGCTCGATGAGCAGTTCGATATGGGTCTTGTTTGTCATTGTTAAAATTCCGGGGACACTTGTGGTTCAGGAACATACCCTCATTATAGGGCCGCTCCGTAATAATATTATGGGAAAGCTGTAAGAGGAATCTATGAGGGGGTTAAGGGCATTCAACGATAGCTTTGATGATAGCACCTGAGACTTCATCAATAGCCTCTCTTTCAAGATAGATCACCGTTTCTAGTTCTCCAGAAGCGCTACGTATTCTAACTGCATATTTGCTCTTTGGTCGCAGAAGAAAACCAATAACGACTGCAACCACTAGGAAGATAATAATCGGCAATACGGTAGAACGAATCCTGAAAAGGCTTTGGGCTACGTCGTTTAAGAAGTATGCACAAACGCCACCGCCTAAGAGAGCAAGAAAT
>JACMMD010000489.1 GCA_014379235.1 Anaerolineae bacterium | reverse complement strand
TGCTGATGCACGCTGTACCCGGCGGCCCGTTCAGCCGCGATAAACCGCTCCCTGCTCAGACGCTTGCCCAGTTGAACAAAAAATATAATCTGAACGACCCCTTGATCGTCCAATATCTGGACTATGTGGGCGATATTCTTATTCCTGTGATTATCACGGGCGAACAACCGCGTTCACTCGATCACCAATACATGCTTAATCTGCGGCTTGGCGACAATGTTTCCCTGCGCTGGATGAATTTTGGGCCTTCATTCAAATCCACAAGCCGTACCGTCAATGATATTTTCCGCGAGAACTTCCCGATTTCGTTCCAGTTAGGCAGCATCTCGATCATCATCGCGGCGTTGATCGGCCTTCCACTGGGGATCGTTGCCGCGCTCAAGCGCAACACATTTTTCGACTACGCGGGCATGAGTATCGCCATTGTCGGTGTTTCGGTGCCCGTCATCATCGTCGCTCCTATCGTCCAATATCTGTTTGGCGTCCAACTGCGCTGGCTGCCACTGACGGGTTGGGGCGATCTCAACCAGATCATTTTGCCTGCCCTGACGCTTGGCTTCGGTGAAGCCGCCTTGATCGCTCGCCTGACACGCGCCAGCGTACTGCAAGTGCTGAACGAAGATTACATCCGTACTGCCCGCGCCAAAGGCTTATACGAACGGCGTGTTGTTTTCATCCATGCTTTTAAGAACAGCGTGATCCCGGTTATCACTGTGGTCGGCCCTTTGGTAGCGTTCGTCGTGACCGGCACCTTTGTGGTCGAAAACATATTCGGCATTCCGGGCATGGGGCGCTTTTTTATCACCAGCATCAGCGGGCGAGATTATCCGGTGATTATGGGTACGATACTGCTCTTTGCAACTGTTTTGGTTATCGCCAACACCATCGTGGACATCGCTTATGTGTGGCTAGACCCGCGTATCCGCTATGACTGAAATCTACCGTCGGGGCGCACATATGAATGCCCCTATGCTGAGACAAACACAAGGGGTATCTGTTGGGCATTGAAGCAGCTATTCAGAGTGAACCCGCAGTAGTACGCATCGGTGAACAGCGCCAGAGCCGGAGTTTGTGGGCGGATGCGTTCTATCGGCTGATCCGCAATCGTGCGGCTGTTGTGGGTCTTATTGTCCTTCTGTCCGCCATTGTGATCGCTTTGTTCGCGCCTGTGTTTGCGCCGCAAGATTATGACGAAGCGGTGCTGTCTGACAACAACGCCGCGCCGGAATGGGTGACTCGCATTTTCCCGATCATGAGGCCGCGCAGCGAAGGCGGTTTTGTAACTGTCAGTGAGCGTTATACACTCGGTGCGGATGCGCTCGGACGCGACTTATTAAGCCGTATCATCTATGGTTCGCGTGTCTCACTGGGTGTTGCCCTCATCGGGGCGAGTATCAGCGCGGTGATTGGACTGCTGGTAGGGTTGAGCGCCGGTTATCTCGGTGGCAACGTCGACAACCTCTTGATGCGGCTGGTAGACATCATGTACGCCTTTCCCAGTCTATTGCTCATTATCCTGCTCATGGCTGTGTTCCGCACCACCTTTCAGGATGCTTCGCCTGATACGCTTGGCGCTGCATTAGAGCGGCTCGATGCCAGTTTAGGTGGACTGTTGTTCGTCTTTATTGGTATCGGCTTGACTGCTTGGATGGGCATGGCGCGGTTGGTGCGCGGGCAAGTATTATCCGTCCGCGAATATGCCTACGTCGAAGCTGCGCGTGCGCTCGGTGCGCGTACACCGACCATCATCTTTCGCCACATCCTACCCAATATTCTGGGGCCGTTGATCGTTGCTGAAACCCTAGCGATCCCTTCCTACATCCTATCCGAAGCCTTCCTCAGTTACATTGGCTTAGGTGTTAGGCCGCCAACACCCAGTTGGGGCAGCATGATCTCCGACGGCGCACACGTCATCCAGAGCTATCCCAATCAGGCTATCTTTCCGGCACTGGCGCTGGCTATCGTTATGTTTTCCTTTAACTTTTTGGGCGACGGTCTGCGTGATGCGCTCGACCCACGAATGCGCGGCGTCGATTGATAATGGCAGCGCTATCGTTATTTTCATGAGCTATTGAACGAGAAAAGACTGCATCATGCTGGAATCACGCCTGCATTCTATGATTGAACAACTGGTTGACATCGAGTATCCGTCGGAGGTGCATCTTTCCCTTGATGGACGATACGCTAGTTTTGTTCTAGGGACATCTCACAAACCAGACAAAGATACTCCGGCGCAAAAGGCTATTCACATCGTTGAAATCGCCACTCGCAAAACGCGGCGCTTTACTGGCAGCCACACAGCCAACAATGACCTGCCGCGCTGGTCGCCGGACAGTCAGCAGCTTGCGTTTGTCTCGAACCGCGCTAACGCCGACGAAATGCAGCTTTACGCAATGCCCATACACGGCGGTGAAGCGCGACAGCTTACCGATTTACGCGGAGATGTAGACGCACCTATGTGGTCGCCGGATGGGGACTGGATTGCCTTCCTTTACAACGGTACGCTCGACAAGCGACATGATCCCGATCCTATCGTTGTAGATGAAAACACGCCCTTTAACCGCATCTGGTTGGTCAACACTGAAACCCGCGAACTCAATCCAGTCACGCCGGAAAGCTGCCATGTGTTCGAGTACGCTTGGTCGCTGGATGGCAAAAAGCTGGTCATCCTCACCTCGACGCATCCCAATCCGGCTGAAGGCTGGTACTCGGCGCAGCCGCACGTCATCGACTTGCACACTGGTGACATGCGCCAGCTTTTCCATGTGACTCACCAGATGGGACGGCTCGCATGGTCGCCTGATGGTAAATCTATCGCCTTCGTGTCCGGCGTGATGAGCGACGAAGGCAACGTCTCTGGCGAAGTCTACGTCGTTTCGACCTCTGGCGGCGAACCTCGCTGCCTCACGGCTGACGTTGAACACAGTATCACATGGATCGAGTGGCGCGACGGTGGTATCCTGTACGGCGCTCGGCATGTGGATTCGACGGTGCTTGGCTGGATTGATCCACAGACCGGACAGTGCCGCCTGATCTCCAGAGGTATGTACGCGGTTAATGGTCATGGCCCGCAGCAAGTCAGCGTGGCTAATGACGGCACATTCGCAGCCGTGCGTGACAGCTTCACCGAGCCACCGAATATCTTTCTTGGCTCACTGGATAATGACAACTGGCAACCGCTTACCGGACTGCCCATCGACTTAGCGGTGCTTCCTCAACTTCGTGTCGAAAACAAACACTGGTATCACCCCGACGGCACATCGGTGCATGGCTTCCTTGTCTATCCGCCGGACTACACACCGGGCAAGCGCTATCCGTTATTTCTCAATGTGCATGGCGGCCCGTCGTGGGGCTATGTGCCGAACTATATGAGCGTTTGGGCGCGGCTGATGACCTCGCTCGGCTGCATTGTGCTGATGCCGAATCCGCGTGGAAGTTGGGGTTATGGCCATGCCTATCAGTCAGCTAATGTCGGTGATCTCGGCGGTGGAGACTGGCAGGACATCAACGCTGGGGTAGATGCGCTGATTGATGAAGGGTTGGTTGACCCTGAACGGCTGGCCATCGGCGGTTGGAGCTACGGCGGTTATCTGGTCGCTTGGGCTATCACGCAGACCGAGCGTTTTCGCTGTGCCATAGCTGGTGCATCGATCACCAGCTATGAATCGAATTATGGGGTAGTGAGCAACCGTGAATGGCAGACGACTATGTTCGGCTCGAATGTCTACGATGATTACGAACTGCACCGCTCACGTTCACCGATGGCCCATGTCAGCCGTGTGAAGACGCCAACTCTGCTCGTACATGGCGAGAAAGACCCGCTTGCGCCAGCGCAGCAAGCCATCGAATTCTACACTGCCCTCAAGCATTTCGGTGTGCCGACGCAGCTTGTGATTTACCCGCGAGAGCCGCACGGCTTTCAGGAACGGGCGCATCAGATCGACTTGTTGCAGCGGATGGTCGGCTGGGTGCAAACGTATCTGTTTGAATAGGGTGTTTTAGGTCGCTTGTAATTGCTCGATCAACGCCAGCATCCCGCGAATGTCGGGTGACATTCCGAGTCGCTCGAACGAATCGAGTGCGTCCTCTGCCCATTTGAGCGCGTCAGCCTGATTGCCTATTTGCTGATAATAATAGGCGAACGTGCGCTTGAAATAAGTGCTCAAGCGGCGCTCTTTGATGCGGATAGCAACTGGCCACCCATTCCATAGAGAATCCTTGCTGGCCTCGGGGTTATTTTGCATGAGCGCCGTATAGGCCAGCCAATTCTGTGCATGGACGATACTGCGCTGCCAGCCGCTGATTTCGGCCTGCTCAAGCATTTCCTCGAAAACAACCTGCGCCCGCACATAGTCGCCCATCGTCAGCCAGTTCTCGCCCCGATCAAACAGCAGTGAAGTACGCTCACGGGCAAGCTCAATCGGTTCGAGGTCGGAACTTTGCAGCAGTTCCTCGCCTGTGTCAAGCCACTGATGCGCCTGTTCATGTTTCCCGTGCTTGATGCACACCGATGCGATGAGGGCGGCGACTCTGGCCTGCAAAGCGGGGGACGCATACTGTCGGAGCGTCCAACAGCGCTGAAGGAGCGCGTCGGCCTCTTCCAGTCGGGTAGCCGGGCCAGTAAGCGTCAGTGTGAATGCCCGGTCATACATGAACTGTACTGCCGCAGGGTAGTCGCGCTGGTTGTCGGCCTGCACGATCATCCAGTTGAGCAGGTTGAGGCGATCTGCCCAGAAACTATAGATATGGGTGAAGTCTCGCACGTTATTCCAGAAGACGATTAGGTCATCGTAGCGATCTTGCTCAATACACCAGTGCATGGCGGCGAGGATGTTACTCCAATCCTGCTCAAGATAATCGT